>JBLMZU010000038.1:0-10085 GCA_050258995.1 Bacteroidota bacterium | reverse complement strand
TGGCCATGGGGGAGGACGTCCGGGTCGTATTGATCAAGCTGGCCGACCGTCTGCATAATATGCGCACCCTGGGCTTTATGCCCGAGCACAAACGCAAACGGATCGCCAAAGAGACACTCGACATCTTTGCGCCGCTCGCCAACCGCCTGGGTATCTGGCAGATCAAATGGGAACTTGAAGATCTGGGCTTCCGCCATCTCAACCCCGAGAAATACAAGGAAATTGCCGACCAGGTGGAGGACCGCCAGCCGGATCGCGAAGCCCAGATCGAAGCGATCAAGGATAACCTGAGCAAGCTGCTGACCGCCAACAATATCAAGGCCGAGATCAGCGGGCGTCCCAAGCATATTTATTCCATTTATAAGAAGATGACCCAAAAGGGCAAACCGTTCGACCTGGTCCGGGATGTGCGCGCGGTCCGCCTGATCGTCCAGGATGTCCCCTCCTGCTATGCGGCCCTGGGTGTGATCCATACCCACTGGCGCCCGATCCCAGGCGAGTTCGACGATTACATCGCCGCGCCCAAGGACAATTTTTATCAATCCCTGCATACCGCGGTGATCTATGATGACAAGCGGCCTCTCGAAGTGCAGATCCGCACCACGGAGATGCACCAGAACGCCGAATACGGTATCGCCGCACACTGGCGCTACAAGGAAGGCACGCACCGCGACAAGAACTACGAACAGCGCATCAACTGGCTGCGCAACATGATGGAATGGCGCACCGACGTGAACGATGCCCAGGAATTTGTCGAAGGCATGAAGTCCGATGTGTTTCAGGATCGTGTGTATGTCTTCACGCCGCGCGGCGACATCATCGACCTGGCTGCCGGCTCGACGCCGATCGACTTTGCCTATCACGTCCACACCGACATCGGGCACCGCTGCCGGGGGGCGCGGGTTAACGGAAAACTCGTCCCGCTCTACCAGGAATTGAAAACCGGCGACCAGGTCGAGATCCTGACCGCGAAGCGAGGCGGCCCGAGTCGCGATTGGCTGAACTCCAACCTGGGCCTCGTCAAAACCCAGCGCGCCCGCTCCAAGATCAAAGCCTGGTTCAAGAAACAGGAGGATGAGCAAAACTTGGCCCAGGGCCGCGCCACCATCGACCGTGAATTCCAGCGGCTGGGAATCGCCGCGATCAATTATGAAAAGATGGCGCGCGAACTGGGCTTTAAGGTCCCGGATGATATGTATATTGCCCTCGGCAATGGCGACCTCTCGGTCAACAAGATCATCCGCCAGATCGGCGAGACCGAGGAAACAGCCGACATCCTGGAGATCACCTCCCCACAGGAAACCAAGCAGCACACCGATGTTGTCGAAGTGGTGGGTTTGAAGGGGTTGCTTTCCTCCATGGCAAAATGCTGCAACCCCATGCCCGGGGACCAGATCGTGGGCTACATCACGCGCGGCCGCGGCGCAACCATCCACCGCCAGGACTGCCCGAACGTTCTGCATCGCAAGGACAAGGAGCGCTTCCTGCAAGTGGACTGGGGAAAAGTGGAACACACCTTCCCCGTCCCCGTGACGGTCAAGGCCTACGACCGCCAGGGATTGATGGGAGATATTTCCACCCTGCTGCAGAATGAAGGGGTCAACATTGCGGACGTTTCGGTGAACATCAATCGCAGCCTGGCGGATCTAAAGCTGGTCGTGGAAGTGCGTGACATTGCCCAGCTCAGCCGGGTGCTCACGCGCATCGAAAGCCTGCCGAACGTGCTGGAAGCTGCACGCACCAAGCCTGGATAAGGGGAGACGCGGCCTCACGGCTGGTAACGTTCTCTCAACAAATCGTTCGAAAAAAACATTCCACGTGGGGTATAATCGCCGCCTTGAGAAGCCATGTCGTTGCTGAGCGTTCGTGAAGCGCGTGAGCGTATTCTCTCTCAATTTCATCCCGTCAAAACAGAAACATTGCCGCTGGCGGATTCATTGCAGCGCGTCCTTGCCCAGGATGTGCGCGCCGAGGACGATCTGCCGCTGTTCGACAACTCATCGATGGATGGGTTTGCCGTGCGTGCCGAGGATCTGATCGGCGCCGCGTCCGATGCCCCGCGCAGCCTGAGCGTGGTTGCCGATATTCCGGCCGGGTCCTCCCCGAGCGTTGTTCTCTCCAACGGGCAAGCCGCACGGATCATGACAGGGGCCTACATGCCCGAGGGGGCCGATGCCGTCGTACCCGTGGAAAACACTGATTTCGATAACCGGGATGCGGGCACGCCGGCACCCGAGAATGTAAGCATCTTAAGAGCTGCGAGTGCGGGAGAAAACGTTCGCAAGCGCGGCATGGATCTCCTTGCTGGAGATGTGGTGCTGCAAACCGGCAGGCTGTTGAAACCCCAGGATCTGGGTCTGCTTGCCATGCTGGGCGTCTCTTCGATGAGCGTGTATCGCCAACCCCGGGTAGCCCTGCTTTCCTCAGGCGACGAGCTTGTCGATCCGGATGCTCCCCTCGAAAAAGGAAAGATCCGGGACTCGAACTCCTACACCCTGGCTGCGTTGATCGAGACCGCCGGTGCGCAGCCGCTTCGTCTTGGCGTGGCCAAGGACAACTATGAATCCGTCAGGCTGTTGTTTGAAAAGGCGGTCTACCTGCGGGCCGATCTGATCCTTTCCTCTGCAGGAGTCAGCGTGGGGGCGTTCGACTTTGTGAAGAGTGTGATCGAGGACCATGGCAAAATGGATTTCTGGCGGGTCAACATGCGGCCCGGGAAACCGGTCGCCTTCGGGGAATACAAGGGCATTCCGGTCATTGGCCTGCCGGGAAACCCGGTCTCGGCCTTCGTCGGGTTTGAGGTCTTTGTACGGCCGGCAATCCAAAAGCTGGCGGGTTTGCCTCCGACCGGCCGGCAGATCATCCGGGTGCAATGCGAGGAGGAGATCAACTCGGATGGGCGGGAAAGCTATCTGCGGGGCGAAGTCCGCGAGGTGGACGGCTCTCTGAGCGCCCGTCTGACGGGACACCAAGGCTCGGGTAATCTGCATTCGCTGGTACAGGCAAACGCTTTACTTATTATCCCCGCTGGTGTAAAATGCGTGCCTGCTGGTCAGGAAATTACTGCCTGGATACTTTGAGGGACCATGAACGATAAACGCCTACGACAGATCATGATCGTGCTTGCCACCATCGGCCTGCTGGTTTCAATTTATATGACCGTCTACAAATACACAAAGATCGAAGCCATGTGTATTGGTTCGGGTGGCTGTTCAACGGTGAACGGCAGCCGCTATTCTGAGATCAACGGGATCCCTGTCGCCGTGCTGGGGATACTCGGATATGCCGCCCTCCTGGCACTGCTCTTCCTAGAGCGCAGATCGGGATTCTTCCAGGAAAATGGCCTCATGCTGCAGTTCGGTATCGCACTACTCGGTTTCCTCTTCACACTTTACCTGATCTATGTGGAGGTGGCACTGATCGGCGCTTACTGCCCCTTCTGTTTGACTTCCCAAACTGTGATGACCATTATTTTCATCATCTCAGTGATACGACTGGTAAGACAACCCTAATTTGAGGAGGATTTAGATGCCCCGCATTAAATGTCATTACATTGATTGTGTGTTCCTGGATGAAGGTTATTGCAGCGCGGCCGCGATCGAACTCGATCCTGATACGGGCTGCGCCACGTACTCTCCAAGCGACGAAGCTGCCGTGGAGGAGGACTGGGAGGAGGAGGAGGAGGAATGGGAGGAAGACGAATCTGAAGAGGAAGATGATGAATTATGGGACGACGAGGAGGACGAGTTCTAGCGTCCCACTCGATTACGCGGGGCTTCCCTCTCAAAATAAAGCCTTCCCAGCTGGGAAGGCTTTTTCTATTTCATCAGGCTGCTATTCCTCTGCCAGGTTCGAGTACTGGTACAGCAGGATACCTGCAGCAACCGCAAGATTCAACGAGCTGACCCTGCCCTTCATCGGCAGGGAGACGGTCACATCACAGGCCCGGGTCTGCTCGTCGGAGAGTCCCTTCTGCTCATTGCCAAGCACCAGGACCCAGGGCAATGCCGGCACAAAGGTTTGATAGCCCACATCGCCATGTGCGGAAGTCCCAATCAGTTGATAATTTCCGCGGCGCGCCCATGCCACAAACTGTGGGAAGGAGGCCTGGATGACCGGCTTCCAAAAGAGCGTTCCCATGCTCGAGCGGATGACGGTTGGATGATAAAGCTCCACACTGCCCCGGCCTCCATCCGGCGTATCGAGCAGGAACAGCGCCTCGGCGCCGACGGCATCCATCGTTCGCAGAATCGTCCCTACGTTCCCCGGATCCTGGGGTGAGACAAGCGCTACGCACTGGGCGGATGTAAACAGATCCAGGTTCCCAAAATCCAACTTGCGCTGGCGCAGGATGGCCAGGATGCCCTGTGGATTATCCTTGTCGGCCAGGGATCCCATCACCTGTGATGAAACCGCCTGGGGATTCAGGGCAGGCCGGGAAACCAGCTCGCGGGCGAATTCGCTGGTCAGCAGCTCCGGCGTGTAAAGGATGGTTTCCACCTCCCATCCGGCCGAGACCGCTTCGCCAATATGATGGATCCCCTCCACCAGGAACAGTCCACTCTCCAGGCGTCCTTTTTTCAGGTGAAGGGTGCGCGCCTGTTTGATGAGTGGGTTTCCCAAGCTGGTAATCAATGGTTTTTCCATGAGCAATCCTGTGCCTGACCAAAGCTCGATCTGTTCCTGTCTGCCAGACGGCGTTTATTGATTCGCCACGACTGTCAGCTTCCCCACCATCCCTGCCTGGAGGTGCCCCGGGACATGACACACGACTTCATAGTCCCCGGCATCGGCTGGAGCCATAAAGGTGGTGTCCGTTGAGCCGCCAGGTTGGATTTCCACCTGCCAGTAGACATTCGGCTGATCCTGATCTGTAAATTCTGTTCCTGCGCTCTGACCCTTATTCATGATCACAAAGCTGTGAACCACACCGCCATTATTTTTTGCATTTAACGTGATTTCCTGCCCTGCCGGTACGGTAAACGCATTTGGCTGGAATTGGAAATCGGTCATGGTGACATCGATCTTGGTACTTGGGCCCGATGCCTTGCCTCCACAGGAGGCCAGTATCAGACTCATCACCATACAAACAACAAAGGGAATCTTTTTCATTCGTTTCTCCTCATTTCTCTGGTACCTCTTTATTATAATGCCGCCGCGAATATCAGCATTCCTGGGCCGTACGCCCGTTATGTTATGATAGAAAAATTCTCTTTAAGAGACTTCATCCTGTTTTCGATCACATTTCCAGGATTGAAATATTATTTGGTAAAGGCATAAATTATGGCGATCCAACAAAGACTTGAGGTTCCGGTCAAAGGGATGGACTGTGCAGAATGCACGCAACACGTACAGCGGGCGATCTCGAAACTGGATGGGGTGACCTCCGTGGATGTCCTGCTGGCGACCGAAAAAGCCATCATCAAACTCGATCCGGACCGGGTGCATCTCTCGGATATTCGCGAGGCGGTTGCCAGTGCTGGCGATTATTCCGTCCCGGAAACGGAAGAAATTCAGCCCCTGGTAACCCAGGCCGATTTCAATCGAAAGTTCAATATCCTTCTGATCAGCGTGTTTAGCGGCGTGCTGTTCATTGTGATTGCTGGCGAATGGCTGGGACTGTTCGATGCCTTGAACAGCCTTATTCCGTTGCCAATTGGGGCGGCCGTCGTCCTGGTGGTTGGGTTTCCCATTTATCGCAATGTGATACGGGCTACGCTCCACAAACAGATCATCTCGCATACACTGATGACCATCGGAGTGATCGCAGCCCTGGCCATCGGGGACTGGGTCACTGCATTGATCGTGGCTATCTTTATGCGCGTGGGGGATTATGTGGAGAACTTCACCACCGAAAGCGCACGCCGGGCCCTCAAGGAACTCTCTGCCCTGGCCCCACAGACCGCCCGCGTCGAACAGATGGGGATCGAAATGGAGCTGCCGATCGGGCAGGTAAAGGTGGGGGATATCGTGGTTGTACGGCCAGGCGAAAAGATACCCGTGGACGGCGAAGTGATCAGCGGTTTTGCCACCCTGGACCAGTCCGCGATCACCGGCGAATCCATGCCGGTGGAGGTGACGGGCGGAAATCATGTTTTCGCGGCCACACTTGCAAAGCTGGGAAGCCTGCGCATCAAAACCCTGCGGGTTGGGATGGACACGACGTTTGGTCGCGTGATCAGGATGGTGGAGGAGGCGGAGGCGAATCGCGCCGATGTGCAGCGTTTTGCCGATAAATTCAGTGCGTACTATCTTCCCATTGTGGCGGGGATTGCGGCACTTACGTTTATATTCAGCCGCGATCCGTTGGCGACCGCGGCCGTCCTTGTGGTTGCCTGCTCCTGCTCCATCGCGCTCGCCACACCCATCGCCATGCTTGCATCCATTGGAGGCAGTGCCAAACATGGGCTGCTGATCAAGGGGGGAAGATATCTTGAGAGCCTGGCGCGAGCAGATGTGCTGCTCCTGGACAAAACCGGCACTTTAACCCTGGGGCAGCCGCAGATCACAGATATCCTTGTCTTCAACGGCTCCACAGAAGCTGAAATTTTGTCCCTGGCTGCCTCGGCCGAAAGATACTCCGAACATCCACTGGCCGAGGCGGTGCGCAATGCGGCGCAGGACAGAAATGTTCCGCTCCAGAACAGTGAAAACTTCGAGGCGCTCCCCGGCATGGGGGTTCGGGCACGGATCAATGGAAGTTTCATCGAAGTAGGCAACCGGCGACTCATCTCCGAAGTGGATTCCATTCCAGATGTAAAAAAGCTGGAGGGACAGGGAAAGTCCATCCTGTTCGTTGCCTGGGACGGAAAGATCGCGGCCGTGCTCGCTGCCGCTGATACCCTCCGGCCGGAGGTGCCTGACTCAATCCAGGAATTGAAAGCAATTGGCGTCCGGCAGATCGAGCTGCTGACTGGTGACAACTCACAAACAGCGTCCTCTCTTGCCGCATCCCTTGGCATCCGATATCGCGCCAATCTTCTGCCGGAAGACAAGATCCGGATCGTAAAAGAGTATCAATCCAGCGGACATACTGTCGTCATGATCGGGGATGGTGTCAATGACGCGCCCGCCCTCGCTCAGGCAGATGTGGGGATCGCAATGGGCGCAGCCGGAACGGACATCGCCATTGAAGCTGCCCACATCGCCCTGATGCGGGATGACTGGACTCTGGTCCCGCATATCTTCCGCACGGCGCAGCGTACAATGAGGATCGTCCGGATGAACCTGGGATTTACTGCCGTTTACAACATCCTTGGCCTGTCCCTGGCTGCCTTTGGAATCCTACCCCCCGTCTACGCTGCTGCCGCCCAATCCATCCTGGACCTGGGGATCATGGCCAACTCAGCGCGTTTGCTGCGCCAATAAAATTCGATCATGCTCATGAACGGAAACCAAAATGAGCTGATGGAAAGCTGGCAACACGAGGAACAACAGTCCTTCACTGGCTGGGATTTCTCACACCTGGACGACCGTATGCTGGAGGACCAGGCACCCTGGTTGCGTTCAACACACACGCCAGAAAGGAACAAACCATGTCCGTGGCGCGAATAGGCGAATTCACAGCAGCACCGCAATCGGTGGAAGAGCTGCGAGCATTTCTAATCTCGATCCTTCCAATCATCAAATCCTCGCAGGGATGTAAATCAGTCCAGCTCTACCAGAGCCAGCAGGACCCGACCCGCTTCAACATGATCGAGATCTGGGACAGCGTGGAATTACACCAGGCATCTGTCAAAAATATTCCACCCGAAAAATTAGCCGAGATCAGGCCTCTTTTGGCCTCTGCACCCAGTGGCTCCTATTATGAAATGATCGCGGGAAACTGATCCTCCAAAGACCATTAAGACATAAAAAATCGAGTGTCTCGCACTCGATTTTTTTCATTGTTACTGCGGCTTCATCACAACCTTGACACAGCCATCCACCTTGTGTTTGAAGATCTCATAGGCGTCCGGTGCATCCTCCAGGGGGAAGATATGGGTCACTACGAACGAGGGATCAATCTGACCGCTTTCGATCATTTCGAACAACTGCCTCATATAGCGGTGGACGTGAGTCTGTCCCATCTTCATGGTCAGCCCTTTATTGAACGCTGCGCCCATGGGAACGCTATCGATAAAGCCGCCGTACACGCCAGCCATGGAGACCGTCCCGCCCTTCCGGCAGGCCTGGATGCATTCCCGCAAAACATAAGGACGGTCGGTTTCGATCCGGACAGCCTGTTTGGCACGGTCATAAAAGCCTTCGATGCCGTGCTTGTGAGCCTCCATCCCTACCGCATCGATACAGACATCCGGGTCCATACCGCCTGTCATCTGCTTGACGGTCTCCACAACATCCACCCCCTCGTAATTGATCGTCTCTGCATGTCCGTAATGCTCTGCCATTGCAAGGCGTTCGGGGTAGCGGTCGATGGCGATGACACGCGCCGGGTTGAACGTCCAGGCGCTCTGGATGACGAACTGTCCGACGGGACCACATCCCCATACGGCGACGGTATCACCCGGGCGAATACCGGCCTGTTCGGCGGCCATGTATCCCGTCGGGAAGATATCCGACAGGAACAATACCTGCTCATCCCGGAAACCGTTCTCGATCTTGAACGGACCGATATCTGCAAATGGAACACGGACATACTCTGCCTGTCCGCCGGCATAGCCGCCCAGCATATGAGAATAGCCAAAGATACCAGCCGGAGAATGGCCGTACATCGTTTCCGCCAGCGATGCCTTCGGATTCGAATTGTCACACAGGGCCCAAAGACCATTCTGACAGAAGTAACAGTTTCCACAGGCGATCGGGAAGGGAACCACCACGCGATCGCCAACCTTCAGGTTCTTAACACCGCTTCCCACCTCGACCACCTCCCCCATGAATTCGTGCCCGAGGATATCCCCCTTCATCATGGAGGGAACATAACCATCGTACAAATGCAGGTCAGAACCGCAGATCGCGGTCGACGAGACCTGGATGATCGCATCCCGGGGATTGATCAGTTTTGGATCGGGAACTTCCTCCACACCCACATTCGTTATGCCATTCCAGCAGACTGCTTTCATTCTGGTACCTTCCTTTCCCTTTCTCTACTTGAGATCCAGGCCGGCGGATCACTGGCGGGGAACGACTGGGCAGACGCTTCATCCACCAGGTCGCGGTGTCTTTTGCGCTCCATGACGGAACGGCCATATTCCATGTTCCGGCCGGAGGGCTGGCCTTCCACAGAGGCGATCTCGCCGGTCTCCATCATCATCTTGAAGTTACGCAGGTCGCTTCTCAACTGCTGCCCAGGTTCCTCGCCATACAGCCTGGCAATCACGGCACCCAGCGAGCCCCCTGGCGGGTTGTACTGCATGGAAACATGGACAATCGTACCCAGGGTATTGGGCGCATCCACAAAACGCACGGTTCCCATGCTTTTGACGAGCGAGCCCGGCAGAGAGCGCCAGGAGATCAGCTCATTTTCACGGTCCTCGGTGATCTCGGCATCCCAGGCGACTTCACGCCCGAATGGGGCGTTCGCCACCCAATGCGAGCGTGCGCCGCCGGTCGTTTCATCCACCTCCACGCGCTGTAGGTGTTTCATAAAGCGGGGCAGGTTTTCAAAATTACGCCAGATGCGATAAAGCTGGGCACGGGGTACATTGATGGTTACCGCACGCTGGACCTGGATGCCCTTGTTCCCCTCCAGCGAGCGATTGATCTCCAGCAGTTGGTAGAAAACGCAATGGCCGGTTGCTCCACGATAGATCATGTAAGCCGACTCCAGGGCCATGGGTAGACCAATCTTCAGGCTGGGACGCCGGCTGAGGACATAATACAATCCCGCCAGGCCGGACGCCACTGAAACGCCTCGCTCCCTGGGGCCTACATTGACCCGTCGATTGATCTGTGGTTGCATTTGTGTTTCCATCGGTCTCTCCTTCTATTTAGTATCTATCCGAAAATTATGTTGAGCAAGATTTGCGAGCAAGCCATGTGGACAAAAGCAAGCCAGTTTTGCGGTTTCTTACACCAACGAGTCGCAACACTGCGGCGTTTAGACAGCCAACCGAAGGTTCGCTCGACAACCCAGCGTCTGGCGG
>JBLMZU010000037.1:0-3071 GCA_050258995.1 Bacteroidota bacterium | reverse complement strand
GCATTCACATTTTGCGATGAGTTGGTCGTAACGACTGCAATCCTGTGAGTGGCGGAAAGATGCCTGATCACACTGCTTAAACCGGGGAAGATGGCTGGTGGAGATTTCTTCTCTGCGAGGTAGCTCAAACAAATCCTGACAAACTCCTCCACCCGATGCTCCGGGACTTCACAGGCCCGCCCAAAGGAGGAAAAAGACATCACTTCCAGGTTGCTCAGGTCATCCTTTGTTACCAGATGTTTTACGCCCAGCTGGCTGCAGGCCTCCTGGCCAGACTGAAGTAAATCGTCAAGAGTATCCGCCAGGACGCCATCATAATCAAAGAGGATCAGTGCCATGAGAAGGGTTTTCCGCTCCGTGCATTTTATCCCAGACGCCGTCACGATGATGCCTACAATGGCCATGAAGATCCCAGGCCCTTGAAGTTTTGAGATTTTTCCTCCAGGAAAATGACAGCCAGTGCCTGTGCTCGCAGGCTCGTCCGGCTAACTGTCCGCGCTGCCGTGCATGCCCTGGGCTCCGATCAGGCACTCGATCATCCCAAGGTGCCGGTTGTCATGTTCCATCCAGGTCAAAATGATGGGGCCGATGTGACCGTCGTGCCAGTTCTCCCCGTGCAGGGTCTCATAAA
The DNA here is from genome assembly GCA_050258995.1 of Bacteroidota bacterium. Lineage (GTDB taxonomy): Bacteria > Chloroflexota > Anaerolineae > Anaerolineales > Villigracilaceae > Defluviilinea. The sequence goes on along the minus strand of JBLMZU010000037.1, from coordinate 2,440 downwards.
CCCTGTAAAACTCGTGATCGTGGATCGCCGCAACAGCCTGCCCGGCAAGGGCGAAGGCCCGGCGGGCGTAATCAAGAAGCAGCTCTTTCGGCGGGATTCGGAGCGCCATGGCGGTCTCGTCTTCCATGCTCATCCCGGTTTGGGCATAGCCCAGGCTTTCCGTTTCCATATTCCAGCGGGCGGCCAGCGCCTCTTTTTCCCACAGCTGGCTGCCGCGTCCATGGATGATCTCTTGAAGATAATCGGCCCAACGCGCCAGGTGCCAGACATGGAACCCCACGCACGGCGTGGTCTCACCCGGTATCCATCCGATCTGTTCATCGGTCAGGTTAGCAACAAGAGATAACAGGATTTCGTGGGTGTTGCGATATCGCTCGGCAATCTCAGCCATGATGCTTTCGGGCATTTCATTCCTCATAATGATTGATGTGGGTTCGTAACCGGTTGTGCACTGCCTGAATTCGTAAAGAGCGCCAGGCTTGTAATGAACCAGGTTCCCTGCCAAAGAGCCTCCCGAAGCTGGCTCGGAGATTGACTGGAAATCACGATGGGCAGAAAGAGCACAAGCAGGTAATACAGACCCTGCAGAAGTGGGGCATATCTCTGCCAGCCGCTCCAACGTTTTGCTGTAACCACCGCAACTCCTGTAAAAAGTCCACCAAGGAGCTGGAAGATGCCCCCCACAGGGTAAAGGAAAAAATCGGCGTTCCTGGTGAGCAATTGAACGATCTGCGCGATCAGTAATGAAACCAATCCTGCAATAAAGATGCCCAGGAAGATCTTTCCGAAACTGCCTTCCCCTGTGGCTTTTGATTTCCATAGTCCCAGAAGCATGATCAAGTAGCCGGTCAGGGCCGTGAAAAACATGGCCTGATTGGCAAAGTACATCGGACTGCCGTTGCCAGGCGGGATTAAATTGTAACGATATTCAATAAAGAGTGCGGTCAACCAAAGTCCTGCAGATGCCATACCAATGATGCTGTGAATGCGGAACTGACCTTTGGATTTCATCGATGATGTCCTTCTCAAGTTTTGACATGGATCATGGCTTGCTGAGTGTAATCCGCCCACCCTCTTTAACTCTAAACGCCTGCGTTCAACGAATGACTTACCCGATCCTGCCTGCGTAGCAGCCTGTGGATCGGGACTGCCATGGCTGCCACGCGTTGATGACATTGACCTGCTACTACTCTCCTTTAATTACAAAAAATGAGCCCCGAATGGTTCCGGCCAGTTTGGACTTCTGCCTGGCAAACTTAAATTTCCCATCCAGCTCCGTTGGCACCTCCATTCCCTCGGAAAGCTTAAAACCAACCGCCCGCTTCTTGGGGTCATCCACCGTATACATGACGTTGATCGCCAGGCCGTCCTCATAAAAAACATAGGAAAATTTAATGTTTTCCACTTGAAAACGCGACGTTTCCAGCGGCCTGGCAGCAAACTCAATATCACGTTCTTTCTTCAAAATCTGGTTCACATACTCGAGGGTATTCTGACTTTCGCTGGCGGGTACAACTGTGAATTCATGCTCGTATTTGTTCATAAAGTAGCGAGCTTCATTGGCACGCAAGCCAGCAAGAGCATTCGCGATAGGCGAAGACTCCAAACCGACCGTAGACACATTCGTAAAATCAACGATATACGACATTTTTGTTTTTCCTTTTTGCCTGGGATGAGCGATTGAATACCAGGGACCAGATGATAGAGCGTATATTCTGTTATGTCAACATAAATAAACAGATTCCCGAACTCTCCATCCAGTCAATCCGTTAGACTGGCCGGCTCCTCATTCACTCTCAACACGTCTTTTCGGGAAAAGACGCCCAGGAAGCGCACTCCGCAGGAGAAGAGAGCGATACCGAGCCCGCTATAGAAAAACGCAATCATCCAGTTCGGGACAAGGTGAGACAGCCGAAGCCACATGCCACCTGCCATCATGATCACCATGACCACGTACGATGACGCGTCGAAGAAATTCCAGAAAGGCAACCTGGGTTCGGGTCTCTGCCGGATTCGCTCCGTATGCTTGATCACCAATCTGGAAAAGATCAGGAAGTAAAAGATCAGAAAAACCACAGCCGCCAATGGATACAGGATCAATCGTGTCCACCCGAGACGCCAAAGTAAAGGCAGCCCGATTTTACACACCATTGCACCGGCCATACACCAGACCAACCCCGCAAAGAGAATGAGTGCATTTTTGGGGATCGCAAGCAAGTCAGACATTCGTAAACTCCTTTGGCAAAGATCATCCTTTCACACATACGTCACCCAATTCTAACTTGTTCCGCTGTGTTTTTATTGGTTTTGGAAAGGAGAGTCCAACGGCCTACCCGGCATGCTACTGGTGGGGTATGAGAGCGCTTTGTTGGGCGGACGGGAGGCTCATCACCGCGCTACGCGTGCCACCCAGATCATCTCAGGACTCGTATTCTGCAGC
>JBLMZU010000036.1:0-21993 GCA_050258995.1 Bacteroidota bacterium | reverse complement strand
TAATAGTCATACAGGGAGTTAATGCTTTTATCCTGCCCTTCGTAATAGCCATCCAGGGTAAGGAAGTTACTGACAATTAGTTTACGCATTATGGCAATCCTTTGGCGATCCCTTAACTTAATAAAAAGACTTCCGAAATCATGAAGACTTCGGAAGTCTGTCGTGCACGATCGTTACATGCGGGGTTTCCCAGCCGGGTCTGAAACTCGCCGGGGAAGGCTATACGGCAATTCCGAGCAGGCCCAGAAGCCAGGTGACGATCCAATAGACAACGGCGATGGCGATGGCAGCGATAATGGCTCCGCCAAAACCGTTGACCTTCATGCCCGAAACGAATCGGTCACTGACCATCAGCACAACTGCGGCTACGATCAGGTAGACGATCGTGCCGAGTAAGCCTCCGCCGATGTGAATCCCCAGTGCTCCAAGCAGCCAGTTGACGACGGCACCGACCAGGGCAATGACGATAGCGGCGATGATCGCCGAGGTAAAGTTGGCAACACTCAGCCCAAGATTCATCCTGGAAACGATCATCAGTACGACTGCAGCGACGATAACGGCGACGATAAAACTCCAAATAGCGGCCATTTTACATCTCCTTTTTCTGGCTAGACAGAATATGTTGACGACAATTAGATTCCAGACATCTAAATTGCCAGCGTCAATAGTATAAACACAAAAACAAACGGATGGAGGCGCTTAAACTCCATCCGTTCTAGACACTTAACTACTGGTTAACCGGTCTGGCCTACTTACGATCTCCGCCTCGATCGCGTCCCCCTCGACGGTCGCCCCCGCGCCCGCCGCGATCGCCGCCGCGACCACCTCCACGGCCTCCACCGCCGCCGCCGGGCTTGCGCTGATCCTTCTCACGCGCTTCCTCGGCCGTCCAGCCTTCGAGTACAGCCTGGCGGGAGAGGCGGATCTTGCCCTGGGGATCGATGTCAGTCACCATGACAGTGATTTCGTCGCCCATGCCGACCACGTCTTCGACCTTGTTCACCCGCTCGCTGTCGAGCTGCGAGATGTGGACCAGCCCGTCCACGCCGGGCAGGATCTCCACAAAGGCACCGAAATCGGCGATGCGAACGACTTTGCCGGTATAGATGTTGCCAATCACTGCGCTGTCGCTGAGGGCTTCGACGCGTTCCTTGGCGATCTTGGCACCGGCGGCATCGGTCGATGCAATATACACAGTGCCATCTTCTTCAATGTCGATCTTGGTGCCGGTCTCCTCCTGCAGCGAGCGGATGTTCTTGCCGCCGGGGCCGATCAGTGCACCGATCTTGTCGACGGGGATCTTTACGGTCGTGATGCGCGGCGCCCACTCCTTCAGCTCGGGGCGTGATTCGGGCAGCACGTCCAGCATTTTGCCCATGATGAACATGCGGGCGGTGTGTGCCTGCTCGAGGGCTTCCTTCATCATCTGGGCGCTCAGGCCGCTGATTTTAATGTCCATCTGCAGAGCGGTGATGCCCTGGGCAGTGCCGGCGACCTTGAAGTCCATGTCGCCGAGGTGATCCTCGGTCCCCTGGATGTCGGTCAGGATCTGGTAGCGGCCGGTATCATCGGTGATCAGTCCCATGGCCACACCGGCCACCGGCGCCTTGATCGGGACGCCCGCATCCATCAGGGCCAGGGTCGAGCCGCACACGGAGCCCATCGAAGTGGACCCGTTGGAGGACAATGCCTCCGAGACCACCCGGATGGTGTAGGGGAACGTCTCCTCCGCCGGAATGACCGGCTCGAGGGCGCGCTCTGCCAGTGCCCCATGCCCGACCTCCCGGCGGCTTTGACCGCGCAGGGGCTTGGCCTCACCGGTGGAGTAGGGCGGGAAATTGTAGTGGTGCAAATAGCGCTTGTCCTTGATCGGGCTCAGATTGTCGAGCTCCTGGGCCTCGCCCAGGGTGCCGAGCGTTGCGATCGACAGGACCTGCGTCTCGCCGCGTGTGAAGAGGCCGGACCCATGTGCGCGTGGGGAGGTGCCCACTTCACACCAGATCGGCCGGATCTCGGTCGGCGTGCGGCCATCGGGACGTTTGCCCATGCTCAGGATGCGCTCGCGGACGATATCCTGCTCAGCCTGGTCAAAGGCCTCCCGGACAGAGGCTGCCGCCGGGTAGTCTGCCGTGATGCCGCCTTCGGGCACAGTGCAAAGCTCGGCAACAATGGCGTCCTTGAGGGTGGTCATGCCGCCGTAGAATTCGTTCTTGGTCAAAGGCTTGTCGAGCAGCTCGGTCATCGGTCCGCTGACGCGATCGAAGACCTTCTTCTTCAACTCAGGATTCGGTAGTGCAAGCGCGACTTCCCGCTTGGGCTTGCCCACTTCCGCCTGCATCTGGTATTGGATGTCGATCAGGGGCTGGATGGATTTGTGTCCAAGCTCCAGGGCAGCCACCATCACATCTTCGGGAACTTCATTGGCGCCGCATTCCACCATCAGGATGGCTTCACGCGTCCCGGCGATGCGCAGGTCGAGCTCGGAGGCGTCGATCTCGGCAAAGGTCGGGTTGATCACAAACTCACCGTTGACACGTCCCACGCGCACTGCGCCGACAGGACCGCCCCAGGGGATATCCGAAATCATGATCGCAGCCGAAGCCGCGTTAATGGCGAGGATGTCAAGCGGGTTCACGCCATCCGAGGAAAGCGAGAACATGATGACCTGCACCTCGTTGCGCATCCCGTCCTGGAAGAGCGGGCGCAGTGGGCGGTCGGTCAAACGGGCGGTCAGGATCGCCTCGGTGCCGGGGCGTCCTTCGCGGCGGAAGAACGAGCCGGGGATCCGTCCGCCGGCATACAGGCGCTCTTCGTATTCCACCGAAAGCGGGAAGAAGTCAATGCCCTCGCGCACGCCACCCATGGTGGCGGCCGCAAAGACGATCGACTCCTCTGTGCCGAAGGTCACTGCACCACCAGCCTGGCCGGCCAGCTTGCCGGTCTCGAAGGTCAGTGTATGCTTTCCGACGGTGGTCGTATATTTTTTTGATTCTGGTTTCATGTTTTCTCCGAATAAGGCTGACATTCCCCATGTACAGTCCGCAAAGTGTCGAATAGATAGGCGATCGAATCATGAGTGCCCGTCAGATTCTCCTAATTTATATGGGTGAAGTTGGTCAGCCATGAATATAGTTCCGCCTGGTCAGGGACTGAAGAGCAGGGATGACACGGAGCGTCATTCGCGCTGTTCAATTCCTGACTGCGGGTTGATAACATTTTAATAAGACCCTAAAGGTCGAAGCGACCTTTAGGGTCCGGCTTACTATTTGTGGCGCAGGCTGAGGCTCTCAGTGACGGCCAGATAGCGCTGGTAGTCTGACTTGCGCAGGTAGGCCAGCATCCTGCGGCGCTGTCCCACGAGCTTGAGCAACCCTCGCCGGCAGGACTCATCTTTCTTATTTGCACGAAGATGATCGGTCAGCTGCTGGATCCGGCCGGTCAGGATGGCGATCTGGACTTCGGGGGAGCCGGTATCCGCATCATGACGGTGGTAGTCCGTAATGAGCTTGGTCTTGACTTCTTTTTGCAGTGGCATGACGTGTGCGTTCCTTTCTGTAGATTATGCAGGTCTCCATGTCCACAGCCCATGCCCCATCAGGGGAGAACCGTGTGACAGGACCAGTCACGGGCACAAATTATACCAGAAATCACTCGAGCCTTGACCGAATTTGGCCTGCATGAATCTCAAAATGGATTGTGACGTAGCGAACCAGGCGCTCCACTGTGACCTTACCGGCCAATTCCATCACAAAGGCTTCCGGGTACTGGATGGACTTGCTAAAATCTGCATCCTGCATGCTGCGTAAACTGTTTAGCAAGCCGGTATGCCCGCGGTCATAGGACTGGACCAAGCGATCGGGCCTGACCCGCTTGGGATGGCGGGCGAAAAGTGCATTTCCCCGGTTGAAAATGCCCGATGTCCGGTCGCTCAGAAAGGCGGAAAATAGCCAGCCTGCATTCCGGATCATCCATATCTCTGCCCGGATGGCCCGGGGGCCCAGGGTGATATGATAAAGCACGTCGCCAATTGTCCAGGCGGGATTGGTGCTGGGACGCCCGTAGAATTCCTCGGGGACAGTCTCCACCAGATGAAGATACTGCCTCCGGGTGGATTCGAGCCCGGCAATCAAATCTTCTTTGAGATCCATCTTTAATGTTCCGAGGGCTGCGGTCTTGGTGTCACTACACCTCCACCTGGATGGCGCTGCCGGACTCATAGCGCTTCAAGCCCAGCCGGAACACGGATACCGCGATGAGCAGGAAGATGACCGCCCCCGCGAGCAGCTCTGCCAAGCTCTGCCACGAGAAGTTGCGGATGAAATCCGCCGGGACCGCGCCGATCAACGCCGCCGGGATGAGCGTGAACAGGATCAACTTGGCGTAATTATCGAAGAGGGTGATCGGATAAATGCCAAAGGTGATCATGGCGTTGAGAGCCAGGCCGGTCAGGTTGCTGACCATGCCGAGCCAGAAGGCCAGACTATTCAAGAGCACCAGGAACGAGCCAAAGATGACTGCCGCTAAAACTGTGGCGAGAATAAACCGCACCAGTCCATCCCAGGTGAACTGGCCGGAGAGGGCAAAACTTAAGAAGCCATAGGTGAAGTCGCCCATTCCGCTTGCGATCGTCCGGCTGGCGACCGCGTGGAGCAGCACAGGACGCGGTAGGGAGAGGTAATAATCCAGGCGCCCCTGGTTGATGATCTCACTCAGGTTGAACGCATTCCCGAACAACAACGCGACCAGCCCGAATGCACTGGCCAGGATACCGTAGGTGATATACATGTCATCGATGCCCCAGCCGCGCACCTCCTTGAAGGTCTTAAAGAAAATGATCCAGATCGCAAAATAGATAAAGTCGTTCAACATCATGCCGATTACCTGGGTCAGGAACGGCACGCGGAACTCCATGATGGCGAGCAGGTTGGTCTTCCAGATGGCAAACAGGAACTTTACTTCACGCATTGGATCATCCTCCGTTGACCGTTAGATAGGTCATCCCGCGCCGGAAGGAAATGATCAGGACGGTGCCGGTGGCGATGATCCAAACCGACTGCATCAGCAGCACAGTCCCCAGAAGTTCCAGGCTCGGTTTGACAAAGAGCATCGAAGGACCATAGATCATGGCGGAAAAAGGTAGTAGCTTGGCGATGGTCTGCAGCCATGGGGGATAAAAATTGAGCGGGATCAGGAAGCCGCCCAGGATGAAAATAAACTTCTGGTAGATCCACATAAACGGGGCGACGTCTTCCACCAGAAAGGCGGAAAGGGCGATCAGGCAGGTGATGCAGAAGTTCAGGATCCATGTCCCGATGATCGCGATGAAAGCAAACAGCCAACCATTCGGCCCGGGGGGCGGACCGACCAGCCACCATACGATCGCACTTCCGAAGAGGGCATTGACCAGCGCCCGAAAGACCGTCTCGCCCATCGAACTGCTGAAATGATACAGGAGGAAGCTGTAGGGCTTGTTCAGTATGTAGGCGATCGAGCCATCCTTGACGGTATCCGAAATGGTGCGCGCCAGGGCAGGCCGGCTCAGCTCGATGGTCTCAGCCATCATCAGGTACCAGATCGTATCGTACAGGGTCATGCCGTTGATCGTGCCGGTGCCGGCCGCCTGGAAGGTGACATTCCAGAGCTGATAGAAGATCCACATGAACGGGATGATCATCAGGCTGCGTCCGATCAATTCACCCGGATACGCCAGGCTGTTGAGCATGGTGATCTGGAAAATCGCCCAATACTTCCTGAAGCTTTTCATCACGCTCCCTTCTGAACGAGTGCAAACAAGTGCCCGCTGCCTTCACAGGTTTCGTCAGCCACAATCTTTGACCACAGGAGGAAGAAACCAATTTCCTTCAAGATTTGAAGATATGTATCGGCATCGAAATGACTCCAATACATGGGGGTGCCAAAGTAATTTTCATCGATATCACCGACCAGGTTTTCTGCCCCCAGGCAGAACAGCCCCAGTCCACCCGGCTTGAGCATGCGGTAAAAATTCAACAGCACAGGCTGATGTTCCTCGCGTGGGATGTGAATGATGGCATAGTAGCAACAAATGGCATCAAATGTGCCATCCGTTTCATCAAGCCGGGTCATATCCCGGCATATAAAGCTGGCTTGCGGTATGTTTTTTTTCGCCAGCTCGATCTGTGCCTCGGAAAAATCCACCCCGGTAACCTCAAATCGCTCACTCAAGATGCGTGTCACAGGGATACCGGCCCCGCAGCCTGCATCAAGAACTATTGCGTTTCGTGGCAGCCTGTAGATCAAATCATCCAGCAGACGGATATCTTCCGAGTTACGGGTTCGGCTGGCAAGATATTCCTCCGCAATTTTGTTGTAGCCGGTTTTGACGAGATGTTTGAATTCCATGGCAGGAGGATCAAAACCCAATTCGGTGGCCGCATCAGGAGGCGTTATGCTCGCTTTGGCGGGGCGATAAAAGCGTGTACCTGGCCGTGTATATCAACGAGGGTACAGGGCATTGAGAGATTCGAATGCCAAACCCATGAGGCGCTCACGATGCGGAAATTCAGCCGGCTGCGCAACCAGGATCAGGTAGATGCTTCTCAACAGGTTGCGGGTATTTTGAAGCGCATTGTTCCTCTCCTCATCAACAGGCGCGCCTTTCCAGTTCTTACCATCCGGCTCTGTAAAGGATTTTAACCAGCTCTCCACCTGGTCAAAAGGGATCAGATCCCGGCGTAAAATCTCAAGGATTGCACGGGCAAGCCTTTCATCCTCTCGGTGAATATAGACATAATCCGTGGTGTGGACAATCTTTACCGAGATCACCCAAAGCATATTCCCCAAATCGGTCTCATTTGTACCCCGATTGCGTGCCAGAACAAGGATTAAGTCCGCAATGTGGGCCAATGCGTGCGCCCAGCCCTTGACCGGGACATACCCGCGCGGATCCTTTTCGGCTTCCAAATACCAGAGGCCCTTTTCGAGAATTTTTCGATATTGGTCCCGCTCCAGGATCGGCTTTTTATTATCGTTGTGGACAATCTCGGCCAGGAACAGGACTGAGAATGCTCGGATAAAAACCGTATCGGACTTTGTCTCGCCGATCCCCTTGTCCAGATTTGAGAGCAGCCGGTCAACATGCGATTTTAGAACCTCGTTCGAGAACATCTCCCGTTTCAGCCAGTTGGCGTAAACGGTATAGGCAATATCATCCCGCAGCTCTGGGTCGGTACTGCCAAGGTAGCTGAAAAGGATTTCGGTCAGCTCCGCCAGGGTGTACCCTTCCGGAACCTGGTAGTCATTCCGTGCAAGCGTTGCCCAGAATTCCTTGTCCATGTAAGCTCCTGTTCACAGATCAGAATATGAGTTTTTGCAATTGTACGAATACGGCAAGCGTAGCCTCTCTTCGCTGTTTTCGTGCCTGTGGAAGGAATAAAGACCAGCCCTCATTATCAGAAACCATCATGACTCTCAACAGCGGAAACAGGGCGGCGTTGAAATAGAGTCTGGCTTCTGCCTGCGATAAGGGCGCCGGCGTGGGGTACTCGTTGCTCACATACAGGGAAATGTGGAGCAGGGCTGTCTTGACGATCAGGGCCGCGGGGGCGTCCTGCCCGAAGAGCTGTTCGATCCCGGAGAGAATTTGAGGGAGCTTCCGATTGTCGGGGGTGGGTGCTGCGCTGCCTTCATTTTCTATAAAGGCCCGGACGGTATATTCGCTCCATGGCTGTATAAGAACAGGATATTGGGCGGTGGATGGAAAACCTAGTCTCGGCAGCCTGTTCGCGGCGACGACCCCGGAGCGGAATGCATGCATCGTATCCTTTTTCCCCGGGATGGGAGATTTGTCGATGTCGTGGAACAAAATAATCCACTTCATGATGTTCTGTTGATCTGCGCGCAGTGCATGGAATTCAGGCAGCATATACATTCCCAGGTAAACGCATAGGACATGAACGAGTGTGATGCCGTCTGAATAGGATGCCATCTTTTGCCAGCCAGGCACAATTGATTCCATTTGTTCCATTTTTTCCGGCGTAAAAAATTCCACGACCTGTCTTTCCAGGTCATCCCATGAAGTGAGTTTCCCGTCCTTATAAAGCTTCACCATCTTAAGAAGAAACTCCTCCATGTCCGGAAAGCGATCCTCAAAACCTGGAATGGGGCAGGTCTTCATCATCCATAAATTATACATCTCATGTCCGAATACCCGTGTCCAGAGCTAAAAAACATTCAAACCATTGAAGGGTGGAAAGGATTTCTATAGAAGCGTGCCCCTAAGAATGATCGCCGCGACCGAGAAGTAGAGGATCAGGCCGGATACATCCACCAGCGTTGCCACGAACGAGGCGGCGGAGGTCGCCGGGTCCAGGGGTCATCAGGCGGCCGACAGTGTTCTCGGTATAACCCAGCAGGAACGAGGCCCGTCTTCGCTCCTCGGGCGAGAGTAGATTCAACATCTGTTGGGTGACCTGCGTTGGCAGCTCCTAGAGCAGCTCTGCGCGGTCATCATCCGACATGTCATTGAGAATATTGACAACCTGCTCATGCGCCAGGGCCTTCAACAGATCCTGCTGGCGCTCCACAGGCAGGTGGGAAAAACCTACGCTGCCTCTGCCGGGGGCAGCAGCCGGAAAACAACCGCCTCCTTTTCAACCGCCAGCGGTTCAAGCAGATCCGCCAGGTTTCCTGGATGCCAGTTCCGGATCTGCTCGCGCAGGGAGACAAAATCACGCGCCTCGATCAAGGTCTTGAGGTCCAGGATGGTCATTTCATCATTCATATACCTCCTTATTCCTGCGAGGTGAAACAAAAACCACCTTCCGAAGAGGGTGGCGACTGTTCACCGGAGGCAAACCGTACTGTAACAGGTACGCAACCCAAATTGGTGACACGCCAAGACACGGTCTGCTTCGCATTGGAACAATCGCAGTTTGGTTAACTGAGTACGAATCAACGATGGGCGCTGTAGTGGAGTATCGGCATCCAAGGCAGTCACTTCCTTTCTTTGGTAAGATTGAAACGATCCCCAGTCTACGAAACCAAAGTACTTTGTTCGATCTTTTGCAACCGCCCGTAAAGAACCTTCTCGTTGATCTCAAGGTTGTTGATTAACCGCAATGCCGTGATAATTCCCTCGCCGATTGCCTGGTCTTCGCTCTCTCCATATTCAACTTCAAATACGACATTGTCGGATTGAACTTCACCGGCACCACTCTCCGGATCCTGCCATGTTCCCCTGGCATGGAACTCGGTTGTCGCTTTCATAAAATCCAGGGCCTCCGATTTCGTGCGAGGCAGGGTCAATGTCAGAAGCTGTCTCTGATTTCGCCGGAGGTGTGTGTTCGTGCTCTCCTCTCCAAAAAGAAGACCGAACAGCACATCTTTTGCCAGCTGGAGTAGCTTGTTACCTTCTGTGGAGCGGAACTCGCTGGAGATCCATTCCGTGCCTTTCGCAGGGGCATCCTGGGACAGGAGATCTTCCTGGATGCATCTTTCACGGCTATATTCCTTGTACCGCTTCACAAACTCTCGAAGTAGATTTGGCTCCAGACGTAGATTCTTCAATCGCTCCGACCGCGCCTGCCTCTTTCGACTTTCGCCTTCCCTGAACTGTTTTCGATCCCGCTCCTCGAGGCTGTGGGCATCCAGGGCCAGGCGGATAATCTGTTCGACCAGCCAGTCCTTCTCCTGACCGACCAGGTAGGTGCGAAGTTTCTTTTCAAATTCTTGAACCAGGTTCTTGTTGATCTCCCCGATGACCGTCTCAATGTTTGGCATTGCAGTCCTCTTAAAGGGTAACAGCAACCGGCAGATATTTTTCGGCGAGGCTGGCCATGTGATGGTCGACATGGCCCACCATCATGAAGATCAAGGCCCGGGCGCTGACAGGTGCTCCGCTGGCAGTGCCGCGGCGGGCAACGGTTTCCTCCTTCATGTGGCGGATGGACAGGATATTGGCACGCCGCAGGAATTCAAACTCGCTGATCAGGTCGCCTAGGGGAACATCTTCAAACCCGGCCTGCCGTACAAAGTCCTCCTGATCGAATCCAGGCAGAGCAGTAGAGTCGCCACGCGAGATTCTCAGCAGCCTGTAGGAGAATACGCGTTCCACGTCATTGAGGTGACCGACCACCGATTTAATGGACCACTCCTCCGGTCCGGGTTTGAATCGCGCCTGGGTATCATTGAGAGAGTCGAGCGCGTTCAGGAGCTCGTCAATTTGCTGGGAGAGCGCTGCATTCATGTCATTATGGCGTGCGGCTCTCTGGATGTAATCAGAATAGAAGGGAGCATATTCGTCAGGAGTGGGGGGTGTAAGTATCATAGCCATGGGTACCTCAATTCTTAAGAAAAATATTGACTGATCTGTTCCGCTACTTCCTGTGAGCGGGTCATCGTGTGGTCGTGGCCTACACTCCCTAAACGTGAAGGCAACGGTCGGAAATTTGCGATGCCTGTCCAGGCCGCCCTGGCAAGGCTGTGTGCAGGTCCTTCCAAAATAACAATATAAATCCATGCGAATGGATGGGAGACATACACTGCCGCTTGCCTTGTGATAGGCAGAGTATATAACAGAATTTCATTCCTTGCTTTCTTGGGCATGCACGGTCGCTGCGCCTTATAATGTTCCCTTGAGGAATCAATAAAATGAAGACGGATATCAACAATCGTGTTTATGATGAGCTTGCAGAAACCTGGTGGGACGAGAACGAATTTTTGCATCTGCTCAAGGTCATGGTAAATCCCTGGCGGGTGCCGTATTTCAAAAGTGCCCTGGTGAAGCGATTTGGTCCGGACCTAAGCCAGATTACACTCCTGGATATTGGCTGCGGCGGAGGAGTGCTAACGGAGGAATTCGCAAGGATGGGATGCCGGGCAACCGGGATCGATATTTCCCCACGCTCAATTGCCATCGCGATTGAGCACGCCGCTTTAACCGGTCTTTCCATTGACTACCGAACCGGTTCGGCAACAGATCTATCCTTTGCAGCGCAAAGCTTTGACGCGGTCAGCTGCTGCGATGTGCTGGAACATATTCAGGATTGGAAACAGGTCCTGGACGAAGCAGCCCGTGTCCTGAAACCTGGTGGCCTTTTCTTTTTTGATACCATCAACCGGACACCCGGTAGTAAGGTCCAATTCATCTTTGGCTTGCAGGAGTTTCCGCCAACCCGGCTGATGCCGGCAAAAACTCACATCTGGGAAATGTTCATCAAGCCGGATGAGCTCGCCTCTGCCTTACAGCAATACGGTCTTCGGCTCGAAGATATGCAGGGCGGAAAAATCACCAAAAACCCCCTGTCAACCCTGTGGGACGTGCAGCAGCTCAAGCTCGGCAGGATCACCTTTGCCCAGCTGGGTCGCCGCCTGGAGCTCAAACTGGATAAGGATCTGTCGCTCAATTATTTGGGATATGCGAGCAAGCCAGCATAATTCTTTCAATCCCGGGAGAGGCTGAAGAAAAAGGGATGACTCACGAGCGGATTTGATTTGCCTGGCAAACCTCCCAAGGGAACGAGTATAAGATCAATAGGGTACATATACCAGCCAGCATTCCATCGATCACACAACGGGGGCCAGGAAATCTGAATAATTTTATGGATAGTTACATCGTCCTGTTACCATATTAATGTGTGTTTCAGGTACGGCCAGTTTTGTTGTAATATACTCATTGGGTGCCGACCCCTCTATACAACCAAAAATATGTGACTGGGCAGGTTCCGCTATGGAAGCTGCGGTTTTTGGGTTAACGGCCGGATTCCCAACTGTAGAAAGAAGGTGATGTATCGAATTTAGTGGGAAGGTCTTTCAATATCCAACCGTTCCAACTTTAGCAATAAGGAGATGAATGGAATGAAAGCTCGTCTGTTGTTTACCGCAATCACGATCGTCATGCTGCTGGCCGGCATGACCGTTCAGTCTGGCTCAGCTGCGCAATCCCAATACGATATCAGCACACTTGCCGGCAAGGTAGCTTCCGTCAATGGGACGGCCGGATTACAAATCCGTTTTTCAGCCTTTATCGAGCAGGAGGCTGAGATCGAAGAGCCAAACATGGTTCCCTCCGCGCCCATCCAACCGAATATTGTTCTATCAAGCCCCCTGGATGGGAATACGATTGCGGGACCGGCTGTACTGGTTAACAGGGATACGGCGGCTGCACCGCAAAATGAAACAGCCATTGCTGTCGATCCCAACAATCCCAACCGTGTGGTCGCGGCTGCGAACGATTATGTGACCCGCACCTGGGCCTGCGATATTAACGGCACCCCCTGCAGCGCGCTGGGCGATGGCTACTCAGGAACCTATTTCTCGAATAACGGCGGCCAGACCTGGTGCTGCAATAGCAGCGATCCCAACCATCTGGGCACGCTGATACCGGGTGTGACCCGTCTGGCGGGCGGCCAGTATGAGGCCGGTGGGGACCCGGCCCTTGCATTCGATAGTCAGGGAAATGTCTATTATGCCGGTCTTGGCTTCAACCGCACCTCAGCGCCGAACACGGTCGCTGTAAACAAGGGCAGCTTCGACGGCAGTGGAAACCTGACTTGGGGGGCGCCAACGTTTATCAACCAGACAACCTCTCCATCCACGCTGAATGACAAGGAATGGATCGCTGCCGACTGGCATGTCTCCAGCCCCTATAAGGATCGCGTTTATGTAAGCTGGACACGCTTCCTGTTTAACGCCAATAATGGTGCCTATACTCAGTCACCCATTTTCTTTGCCTACTCTACGGATGGCGGCGCAACGTTCAGCAAGCCGCAAAATATATCAGGAAAAGTCCTTTACGATCAGGGCTCCCGGCCAATCGTCGGCTACGATGGGACGGTGTATGTGATTTTTGAAGGCGCGAGCCGTCTTTCCACCCTGGACAGCACATGGATTGTTAAGTCAACAGACGGCGGTGTGACCTTTAGCAAGCCGGTGGAAATTTCCAAAGTGCAGGATGTCATCTCGCTGGCCAATACCTCCTTCCGCAACGACAGCTTCCCGGCCGGGGATATTGCGCCGAACGGTGATTTATACGTCGCCTGGACCACGCTCCTGAAGGATAGCGATGGCAGCCTCTGCCCGTCACAGACCAATAATGGCTGTCACGCCGTCACCGTCTACAGCAAATCGACCGATGGCGCGGCCACCTGGAGCGGACCTGTGCCGATCTTGCCCTCCACCGATTCTTCCACCCAGACCGCGGAAGGATATCCAGTGACCCAGCCCGATGGGAGCCAGCTGAATGCACCGGCTCCGCGCCGTGTGGATACACAATGGCCGGGCGTAGCGGTTTCTCCCTCAGGCGTGGTTTATATGTCGTCTTATGGCGCAGATGTAATCTCCCCGTGGCAAACCTGCAAGAGCGGTCCTCCCGCTCCAGTGGGTCGCATCACCTGTGATACCCTGGGCAATTACATTCACAATGCCCGCCTCGACTACTATGTGACCCGCATCGGTTCTGGAACGGAGAACAAGGTCAGTACCCATCCGATCAATACCCGCAATGGGTTTGGCGGTGGCTTCATCGGGGATTACACCGGCCTGGCTGTCGGTTCGGATAATGTCTATCACGCATTTTGGACCGATACCAATAACAAACAAACCGTCGTCTGGTTCTACGGTTTCCAGTTTGTACCAACCTCGATCAACCAGGAGGACGTAGTGACAGCCTCGGGGACAATCCCCTAGTCTTGCTGTACGGGGGTTGGCTTTAGGATCTAAGCGAATACGAATTGAAGGATCAGGGTCGGGCAGTTGCCTGACCCTGATCTTCTTAATTCCGGAACGGATTTCTTTCGCTTACCACCTTTCGCTTACCACTTGACGCAATCCTCTGGAACGAAGATAATCTATCCATCATGGCCGATATCAGCGACTCGGAGATCCACGAGATTGTGCATCGGGTGCTCGATAGAGTTCTCAATGCCCCGGTACGTGTGCCTGAAGCGGCACCTTCTGTTCCACAAGTGGCCGCCGCTTCAGGAAAGAAGGTTGTTGCCCTTGGAGCAGATCACGGCGGTTACGAGATGAAGGAAGCCCTCAAGCCGGACCTGAAAACCCTGGGATTTGAGGTCCTGGACGTGGGGACGAACAGCAAGGACGCGGTGGATTACCCCGACTTCGCGCATGCCGTGGCCCAGGCTGTCAGCAGTGGGAAAGTCTGGCGGGGGATCATGATCGATGGGGCCGGGATCGGAAGCTGTATCGTTGCCAACAAGGTGCCCGGTGTGCGGGCCGGCATGGCATACGATTATTCCTCCGCGGTCAACAGCCGCGAGCATAACGATACAAATGTACTGACGCTGGGGGCCGGATTGATCGGCCTCAACCTGGCCAAGCAGATCGTCAAGACCTGGCTGACTACCGAATTTGCCGGCGGACGCCACACACCGCGCCTGGATAAGATAAAATCGGTGGAAAAGAAATACTTGAAATGATCGTTGCTGCCGGAGACGGCAGCTGGAGCATGATGAAAGCCGACCCAAAATTTGTTGAAGAGCTTGTCGAGATTATTACCCGTGAAGTCCTGATCGCCATGGCGGAGGACGAGGCGCGGGCAGACAACCCTGATGGGTATCAATGTAAGTTTGATTGTTCGAATCAGCTCTGCGTCCGGGTTTGTTATGACCGGATGGGGAATGTTGTCGATGCCGGGGCGGAGAGGCTATCGTCCACACTGGGCGTGATCCCGCCCGAACAGAAGCTGGCAAAGATGATCGATCACACCCTGCTCAAGCCGGACGCGACCCAGCAGCAGATTGCCCAGTTATGCTTCGAAGCCAAAAAATATGGCTTCGCTTCTGTGTGCGTAAATCCGACCTGGGTTAGCCTGTGCGCCCAGTTGCTGCACGGCTCTCCGGTGAAGGTCTGCACGGTGATCGGCTTCCCGCTGGGAGCGACCTCCTCCGAAGCTAAGGCCTTTGAAACTGAAACGGCCATTCGCCAGGGCGCAACGGAGATTGACATGGTAATCAATATCGGTGCCTTGAAGGCGCGCGACCTGGAGACCGTGGCAAGGGATATCCGAGGGGTGGTCAATGTGGCGCACGGGCATGGGATCATTGTCAAGGTCATTATTGAGACTGTGCTGCTGACGGATGAAGAGAAGACGATCGCCTCCCTGATCTCCAAGGAGGCGGGCGCGGATTTCGTCAAAACCTCCACCGGGTTCGCGGGTGGGGGAGCGACCGTCCATGACGTGGAGTTGATGCGCAAGGCGGTCGGTCCGCAGATGGGCGTTAAAGCTTCGGGTGGAGTCCGCACCTATGAGGACGCGGCCAGCATGATCAAGGCCGGGGCGACGCGCATCGGCGCGAGCGCGGGTGTGAAGATCATCCAGGGACCCTCCACTGGAAAAGAGGCTGCTGCACCGTCCAGGGGTTATTAATCGAAATCAGCTTGTAGGAGCACCTATGTTGATAGCAAAAGTGATCGGCACCACTGTATCCACAATCAAGGATGAAAAGCTGCACGGGCGGAAACTATTGATCCTGCGCCAGACAGATGAAAACGGTGCCCCCTCCGGCAAGCCTTATGTCGCGGTGGATACTGTCGATGCGGGCATCGGCGATCTCGTCCTCACCGCCGCGGGCTCGTCGGCGCGCCAGACGGATATCACCAAGGACACGCCCGTGGACGCGGTCATCATGTCGATCGTCGATTCACTGGAAGTGGACGGCAAGGTCGTTTTTAGGAAATCATAGAGGAAAGGATAGGACATGGCTGTAGATCCTGCATTGATCGCTCTTGGAATGGTGGAAACAAAAGGCCTGGTGGGCGCCATCGAGGCTGCCGACGCGATGGTCAAGGCTGCCAATGTTGTCCTGATTGGCTCGGAATATGTGGGTGGTGGATTTGTCACCGTGATGGTGCGCGGGGACGTCGGTGCGGTCAAGGCTGCAACCGATGCCGGTGCCGCGGCTGCCCGGCGCGTGGGCGAGCTGGTTTCGGTACACGTCATCCCGCGTCCGCACAGCGACGTGGAGACGATCCTGCCCCAGAACACGCGCGGCAATTTTGGCGGACGCTCGAAATAAGGAATAGATGCCCAAACAGTTTTATACCGAAAAGGATGTTGAAGACCTGTTCCAGCGCGGGGTCAAATCGCTGCAGATCACGGATGAGATTGTCCTGACCGAGCTGGCGTATGAAAAGGCCAGGCGATTGGGACTTCAACTCGTCACCGACCGGCCGGACACACCTCCTGCCGCACCGGTACGTCCCTATCTTTCGAATACGCCAGCGGTTCACGCGAAGCCGGGGATGAGTTCCGTTTCACAGGCGGTAACCCAGCCCCAGGGCTCCGTTACTCCGGCCCCCTCCCAGGGGAAGAGGGCAAGGGATGTCGAGCAGCGAATCCGCTCGGCCGTCATCGCCAGGCTTGGGAACCAGATGGATGCGAAGCTGCTGGACAACATCATCCATCGTGTCGTTCAGAGTACAGGGTTGAAGTAATGTTATTCGGGCGCGTCAAAGGCACGGCGATCTGTACGATCAAATATAAAGGCATTGAAGGGGTGAAGCTGCTGGTCGTCCAGCCGTTGAACAAACGGCTGGAGCCGGTCGGTATTCTGCAGGTCGCCGCGGACGTGGTCCATGCCGGGCCGGGTGATCTATGCGTCATGGTCCGCTCGCGCGAGGCCGCGCTTGCCATGCGGGACGAGAAATTTGTGCCGGTCGATCTAGCACTGGTTGGCATTGTCGATGAATTGGAAGTAAAGCCCGACGGTTCCTTCGATTACACCTTGCATGCCGGGCAGAATCAGTTCACATAGGAATCACCCCAGGTTGACAGAGAGAACACGAAGGTTTAAAAATGATTTTGGGTAAAGTCGTTGGGACGATCGTGACGACCATCAGCCACCCGCATTATAAGAATCGTAGGCTGCTGGTCGTGCAGCCGATGCTCATGGACGGGGAACAGCCCGACCCCGGCGATGACTTTATCGCCCTGGATAACACCCAGGCAGGGATCGGAGATACCGTGCTGGTGAACCGCGAGGGAAATGGCGCCCGCCAGGTGTTGAAGATACCCGATGGCTCGGTGATCTCGGTCATTGTGGGGATTGTCGATTCGGTCTACTTAGAAAATTAACGACCGTTGCCTACAGGCCTGAATAATATAATAGTAGCAGGCTTCGAAACGTGAGGTCGTTGATCCTGCGCTGCGCCGACCGCCAGTCTCTTTCCAGTGCCAGCCCGGTATATGCGCCCCACTTTTGAAAATAGGGATGGGCCAGTTTTTTTGTGAACATCCCGTGATCTTCTGCGAGCATCCCGTTCAATGCCTGGACCTGCTGCAACAGTTCCGGGACATATTTCACAATTCCCAAACGTGCCAACAATTCCATGCGGTGGAACCATTGTATCCACTCTGAAGCAGGCAACTTTTCCAGATCGGCTGTGAAGTGATGCATGCAAAAGGAGGCAGGTGCAATCAGCTGGGACTTATACAGAACATGAATATCTGGCAGGGGAGATAATTTCACAAGGTTTTGAATGCTCTCCGCCATCATTTTGGATTGTTCTTCCGTTCGCCAGTTCTTCGCCCAGGCAAGCAGGCGTAAATGGTAAATACTGGGCCAGCAGATGCCCGGGCGAAAAACCAAATGGCTTTTGTGCCGTTCTAGGATCTCATCCATTGATCTGACCTGGGCAGCGAACCTGAAACGGTCCAGTGCTTGTCCTGTCTGTCTTTCCATGAAAGCAGGCTCTTCCATCCCTGCCAGCGCAAAGAGGCTGGCCCGGATGGTTTCAGCCCCTCCAAAACCAAGATTGTCGAGGACCTTGCCTGCCCTCCCCAGGCCTCGTTCCATACGGTCTGTGCAATCCATCAAAGCCAGGAAAGCACGGGCCAGGACGGGTTGGTCCGTTTCCACTCCCTTTTCACACAGCAAGCGAATGGCAGACTCCATGCTGCCGTATCCATGGAAGTTCCATGTCAGCCAGCCATCGACTCCCTGGGTCGCTGTCACTTTCTTAACCGATCCATCTTCGAGGATTTGAGTCTGGAGCTCGCACATCCTGGAAAGGGATGGTGGGTCCCGGAGGATTTCCCTGCGGACCCGATATTGAATGGAGGGACAGGAAGAAGGAAGAAGACGTTCGACGGTGGAGCTGATGTTCATGGATTCTTAAGTTGTTACTGGCGGTTGTAAGACGATCCGAAATCCACAATCGTTCAATCGGCCGCGTGGAGAATGCCCCTCGCTACGATCAAGGGACCGCAGGTAATCCGGTTTGCTGACATTCCACTGGCCACCCGGATAATCGCCTACCGGAGAGACCCTCCCGATTCTATTTGCAAATTTGCCGCGCGATTCATCCGGTGATTCCTGGTTCCAATTATTATATATTTGACTTCCTGTAAAGGGAGGATGTTCGTGAAGCAATAATAGGAATAGGCTTGACAAAACTAATATAATTAGTTATTATACTAATATAAATAGCATATAGGAGCTTGTTATGAGTAGCATGTTTTTGGCACAGGAAAACGGAAAGATTGCGTATGATGATCAGGGCACAGGACCGCTCGTCATCTGTGTCCCTTCCATGGGAGATGTGCGAGGTGAATATCGATTCCTGATTCCACAGCTGGTTTCCGCCGGGTACCGGGTCGTGAGCATGGATGTACGCGGCATGGGGGAATCCACAACAGACTGGAACGATTTTTCGGTTGCGGGTATTGGAAGGGATATCATTGCCCTCATTCGAGAGCTGAATGCGGGGCCTGCAGTCATCGTGGGAACCTCCATGGCGGCTGGGGCGGCGGTCTGGGCTGCTGCAGAGGCACCCGGGTTGATCCGGGCGACGATTCTGGTGGGGCCGTTTGTACGAGGGGATGGCAACTGGTTTTTGCAAACGTTATTCATCCTGCTGTTTGCCCGCCCGTGGGGACCCTCGATCTGGACGAAGTATTATTCGACCCTATATCCCTCCTGCAAGCCGGCGGATTTTGGTACGTATGTCAATTCTCTACGTGAAAACCTGAAAGAGCAGGGTCGGCTGGAGAGCTTGATGAGCATGATCCGGGCCTCAAAACGAGCTTCAGAAGAGCGCCTTGCTGCAGTAAAACGGCCATCCCTCGTCATCATGGGCAGCAGGGATCCCGATTTCAAGGATCCTGAGGCAGAAGCGAGATGGGTGGCGGAAAGCCTGAAGACCAGGTACACAATGGTCGAAAATGCCGGTCATTATCCTCACGCGGAAATGCCGGACCAGGTTGGACCAATCATGCTCGAGTTCATGAATGCCCTGCCAGCATAGGAGCGATGAATGTCACCACGAACAGGTTTAACCAAGACAGGCGTTGTCGAAGCTGCGGTGGAGTTGTTGAATTCTGAAGGTCCCCATGCCCTAACGCTCAACCACCTGGCGGAGGAGCTGGGCATCCGCACGCCCTCCCTCTACAACCATGTGGACGGCCTGCCCGGCCTGCAGAGGGACCTGGCTGTCCTCAATGCCCGGATGCTTGCAGACAGCATGAGCGAGGCTGCCATCGGGAAAAGCGGGTCGATTGCTTTTACGGAGGTGGCCCAGGCGTTTCGGAATTATGTGAAGGATAATCCGGGCCTGTATCTGGCCACATTGCAGGCATCCGGCACACAGGCTCAACCCGATCCGAACCTGGTCGTTGAAGAGGAAAGGGCGCTCAAAATAGGACTTGCCATCATGGCTTCCCTGGGTCTGCAGGGCGAGGACGCTGTCCATGCTGCTCGCGCCTTTCGAAGCCTGGTCCATGGGTTTGCCACGCTTGAAGTTGCAGGCGGCTTTGGCTTGCCCCAGGATTGTGATGAAAGCTTTCGGCGGCTCGTGGATGCACTATTGGCCGGATTAAAGAAAATCAAGAAGAGATCAATATGAATGCCCTAAAGGGAATCAATTTGGGTGTCCGCTTTCTGCTCGAGCTGTGCATGCTGGCTTCCATCGGGTATTGGGGATTTAAGACGCACCCCGGTTGGGCAATGAAAATCCTTTTTGGAATTGTCCTGCCCGTCCTGATCGCTGTGATCTGGGGCTATTTTATGGCGCCAAGGTCAGCTCATCGATTGAGCGGCATCCCCTTCGCAGTCATGGATATGATCCTACTGGGCTCGGGTGCGGTTGCCTTGTATGCAAGCGGCCTTGTCAACCTGGCATGGATCTATGCGGTCGTTCTGATCGTCAGCGAAGTGTTGAGAGGCGTCTGGAAGCAGTATTGAGCAAAACCCCAGCTGTGATTTGGCCAATCCTGCCGGCGCTCCTCCTGGAATCGCTGTCCCCGTTGCTTGGAAACCGCGCCGGTCATTATATAATAACGGGTAACAATTCCCTTTTTTCTCAAAAGGATGGAGCGATGAAGGAATTCCGAAACCCTCAGGATGTACACCAGCCGGTTGGCTCGTACAGCCACCAGATCGAAATCCGGGGCAACGAGCATTTGCTGGTGATCTCCGGACAGGTTGGCATGCAGGAGGATGGCACGGTGCCCGGCGATCCGATCGAACAGATCGAGGCTGCCCTGGATAACCTCCTTCGCAATCTGCGGGCTGCGAACATGGATGTGAAGGATATCGTCAAGTTGAACTATTATCTTGTCGGAGAAATCGACACGGCCAGGCGGCGCGAAGTGATCGCAGCCTGGCTGCAGGGCCATCAACCCTGCAGCACGCTCGTCTACGTCGCTGCGCTGGCGAGTCCGGTGTTCAGGGTAGAGATCGAAGCATGGGCTTCCCATGCAGACGAATGATCATTATTGTTGTCATTTGCAGAATCAAAGGAGAGAGCATGAAGACAGGAATTGTAGGTAGTGGATTTGTCGGTGCGACCGCCGCATATGCGCTGGTGATGCGCGGCGTGGGGCGTAGGGTGGTCCTGGTCGATATGAACAAAGCCCGGGCCGAGGCGGAGGCCGACGATATCCTGCACGCGGTTCCCTTTGCCCACCCCGTTGAAGTCACAGCAGGGGATTATTCAGATCTGGCCGGCTGCCGGGTGGTGATCGTCTCGGCAGGTGTGGGACAGAAGCCGGGGGAAACCCGCCTTGAGCTGCTGGGGCGCAATGCCCAGGTCTTCAAACAGGTCATTCCCAACATCCTGAAGCATGCACCGGATGCGATCCTGTTGATCGCCACCAACCCCGTGGACATCATGACCCACCTGGCGGCGCGTTATGCGGGTGAGATCGGTGTCCCGTCCAGCCGCGTGATCGGCTCCGGGACGACGCTTGATACGGCCCGCTTTCGATCCCTGATTGGGCGCCAGCTCGGCGTGGATTCCCAGCATATCCATGCCTACGTGCTGGGCGAGCACGGGGACTCGGAGGTTCTGACCTGGTCGCTGGTTTCGGTGGGCGGTATTCCATTGCCTGAATTTTGCACCGGGCGGGAGATTTCCATCTGTGAAGATGATTATGCTGCCGTGGACGAAAAAGTCCGGCGGGCAGCCTATCACATCATCGAGGGCAAGGGTGCGACCTACTATGGCATTGGCAGTGCGATTGCACGCATCACAGAGGTCATTTTGCAGGATGAACGGTCGATCCTGACCGTTTGCACGCCCATGCCGGATGTCGCCGGCGTGAAGGACGTTACGGTCTCCCTCCCAAACCTGGTGGGCGGGGAGGGGATCATCCAGACCTTCTATCCCAAGCTGAGCGACGCAGAGACGGCTGCGTTACGGAACAGTGCACAGGTTGTCCGATCGGTGATCGATCAGTTGGAGAAGTAGGCTGTAGGAAACAAAAATATCCGGTACCAGGACCGGATGTTTTATGAAAAACGTCCCGAGGGAATTTCAAACCTTCGGGACGTTGTATTTAGATCAAGGCTACAAATTCTTCGCGGGTCAATGTTTCCTGCTGCAGCAGGTACTGGGTCACACGTTCCATGGCATCCCGTTTCTCGAGGATGATGCGCTTGGCTTCGGCGTAGCACTCCTCCAGGATCAGGTTGATGGCCTGGTCCATCGCTTCGAAGGTTTTCTGCCCGGCATGGGGAGCGGCCAGCGCTTCGTAGCCCTCAGGCCGGTTGAACACCC
>JBLMZU010000035.1:0-5190 GCA_050258995.1 Bacteroidota bacterium | reverse complement strand
TCCTGTTTATCCTAGTGTTGCTTTTCCAGGCCTGTTTAATTTTGCTCCTGCCGGTAAAGGTGGTAAAAAGCGACCCAGGGGAATATCATCGCTTCCTGAAAACGGCGCTTGCCCTCTGGACAGCTTTTCTTTTACTGTGGCTCTTTAGCTTTATGACACACCTTGGATTCATCCATGATGAGGTGGGGCTAAGCTGGGGTCCGCCGGGGACACCTGTCACATTTGTGCAGGTCAATCTCGTCCTGGCAATCAGTTTTCTGCTCCTGCTTGGGTGGCTGACGATCCGAACGAGCCGGCAGAAGTTCCTGCTTTTCCTGTTTTCCAAAAAGGATTGGATCATTTTCTTTGGGTTATGGCTCCTGGCTGTACTTCTCTGGTCCAGCACTCCCATGAGCGCCACACATTTTGCCCCTGCGCCCCTGCTTCCCAATGAAGAGGTGTACCCTAATTCCGATGCCTTGATCTTCGACAGATCCTCGTATCATTTACTGAATGGAATCGGCTTTGCCAGCCAGTTGATACGCCGTCCCCTCTACGTCGGCATGCTGGCCCTGTTCCATGCAATGGCTGGGGGCAATTATGAGAGGACAATCTTTCTTCAAATCCTTGTCCTGGCCCTGATCCCGCCGCTAGTCTATCTTCTCACACGGGAGCTATCGAACCGCCTGGCAGGTCTCATGGCAGCTGGGATGATCCTGCTGCGGGAGAACAACGCAATCGGTCTGTCAGGCCTGATCATTACCTCTCACGCAAAGCTGATGATGAGCGACATGATGTCCATGCTGGGCGTGATTTTGGTGCTGTATTTGACGGTGAGATTATTAAGCAGGGAAAAGTACAGCAACTGGACCCCCGCCATCGTCGGAGCCTGCCTGGGGCTGACGGCGCTGATACGCGCCCAGGTGTTGATCCTGCTTCCCATCCTTTTGCTCTTTCTTCTTCTCTCCCGGAAACCTGTGAGGAAGGGGATCGGGATTTGCAGTCTTGTCCTGTTGGGCGTGGTGCTTGCCATGCTTCCCTGGTTATGGCGAAACTGGAATTTGACAGGGACCCTGGTGCTCGACGACCGGGGCGAGGAAAGGCTTCTGGCGCGCAATTATTCCACAACCCCCTATCTCATGCCTGCCCAACAGGAGGGCGAGACAGGGAGGGAATTCTCCGCCCGGTTGAACGCAGGCGTGGTCGCCTTTATCCGCGCCCATCCAAAGGAAGTCCTGTTCTTTATTTCGAATCATTTTCTTCGCAACATGGCAGCCAGCGCGGTTTATGTCGCGCCCGCGTATTCAACCGATACGCCGTCCATGCTCGTTAAAAATCTTCCCCTTTGGGGTGAATGGACCGGGAGTCTTGGCACAGCCGGGCTTCCTCTCTTCCTTAACCTCGCCATCCTTGCACTGGGAGCAGGGATCGCGGCTTCCAAAAATAAACTCGCCGGGCTTTTTCCATTGACTGCCCTTCTGGCCTACGGATTTGGCAACGCCCTCGTCCGCTCCTCAGGCTGGCGGTTTATCCTGCCTGCGGATTGGGTTATCCTTGTTTATTACAGCATTGCACTTGCCTACCTGCCATCCAAAATTAAGAACCTTTTCCCGGCAACCGTTCCAACCCCGGCAGGCAGTCCGGCATCCTTTCCATGGAAACCCTCCCTTGCAGAGGCCTTGATCTTTTTTATTCTCCTGCTGCTGGGAGCATCGGTCCCCATTGCAGAACGGACAATTCACACATCTGACTATGGTCGCTTTTCGGAAAGCGCCAGGGCGGAGTACTCTGATCAAAGTGAGGTTTCGCCCCAGGAAATCAACGCCTTTCTGGAGCAGAAAGGCGCCGTCGTTGTATCAGGCATGGCTCTCTATCCCCGCTATATCCGGCCCGGTGTGAATATTTATCTTGCGGATGCGCCCAGCGGGTACAAGTATTTACATTTCTGGCTCATGAACGAAACAGATAACCAGATCGTATTGCCGCTGGAAGCCTCACCAGCAGGCATTCCGCATACTGCCATCGTATCGGTGCTTGGCTGCAGGCAGGATACCTATATATCGGCCTATGCCGTGATCGTCCAACAGCCGACCAAGGAGATCCTGATCCGAAGTCCCAAAGTATTTCTTCGCTGCCCACTGCCTACCCCCCAATAGCTCTTTGCCTCAGTCTGCGTGGGATGCTGGCCTGCTCTCCCGGCGTTCCATCAACAGGCAGCACATCTGAGGCTGGACCGCGCTGCTCGCCGCGGTCGATTTCCTACAGACTCCGTTTCT
This sequence comes from Bacteroidota bacterium, assembly GCA_050258995.1. Taxonomy (GTDB): domain Bacteria; phylum Chloroflexota; class Anaerolineae; order Anaerolineales; family Villigracilaceae; genus Defluviilinea. The sequence goes on along the minus strand of JBLMZU010000035.1, from coordinate 2,935 downwards.
GGTCTGGGCTTATCTTTCGGGAACATCCTGGCGATTGCTACTGCATAAAAATCCCCGCGTAGTATTGGAAGTTTCCAAAACAGTTGAACGTCCAACTGGTCTACTCACCGGACAAGGAGGAGTTTCCGTCCCTGAGTCTTTTTGGACACCGGTGTTATACTCGCCTCAAGCGGGGAAATCAGAGATTTGAAAGGAGGCAGAAATGACATCAAAAAAGCGATCGCCCGGTAATTCCCTTTCTTGGCTGCTGGAGTCCGATCTTCCCCCTGTACGTTATCTTGCATTGAGGGATCTCTGTGACCTTTCTCCGGATGACAAAAAACTAAAAGCAGCCCGCAGGGCCACCCATCAGGGAGGGCCGATCGCAGCCGTTCTTTCCCATATGGAGAAGGAGGGCTACTGGGTCCGGCCCGGCCCCGGTTACAATCCAAAATACAGATCCACAGTGTGGTCGCTCATCCTGCTGGCGCAGCTGGGCGCCTCGGCAAAGGAGGATCCGCGCATCGAGCGGGGATGCAAATACCTGATGGATCATATGACAGAAGGAGGCCAGTTCACCACAACGACCTCCGGTGCTCCTTCCGGGACGGTGGACTGCCTACAGGGAAATCTGCTCTGGTCCCTGATGGAGCTGGAATATGACGATCCGCGCATGGCAACGGCCTATGAGTGGATGGCGCGCACCGTCACAGGCGACGGGATCGCCCCTTTGGAGGAAAAGGATGCTCCTGTTCGTTATTATGCCTACAAATGCGGACCAACTTATGCGTGTGGGGTGAATAATAAGCTTCCCTGTGCCTGGGGCGGCGTCAAAGTGATGCTGGCGCTCGGCAAGGTCCCTCCCGGGCAGAGGACACCACTGATTAAAAAGGCCATTCAACAGGGCGTGGACTTTTTCTTCCGTATCGATCCGGTTACCGCGAAATACCCAACCCGGGATGGCAGCAAGCCCAACCGTGCCTGGTGGAAGTTCGGCTTCCCAGTTTTTTATGTCACCGACCTGTTACAGCTTGCCGAAGCCATGGTTGCACTCGGCTACGGCAGGGATGAACGGCTGGCCCGCACCCTGGACCTGATCGGGCAAAAACAAAATGAACTTGGGCAGTGGCTGATGGAATATGATTACCCGGGAAAAACCTGGCTGGATTTCGGCGAAAAGAAGCGACCGAATGAGTGGGTCACGCTGCGAGCCCTGCGGGTGCTCAAAGAAGCAGCCTCATAAACATCATAAACAATTAATGATATGACAGGGAGCAGCACAGTCGCTGTTCCCTGTCGTTATATCTAAAAACAGGTGGTAGTTCGCCATTGAACCGCATACGGAGGTGCCGTCATGCCGCAGATCAAATTCAAAGGAAAAACCTATTACAGTGAGTTCGAAATGCCGCCGAAAGTACGGCAGGCATACCAGAAGGAGAAATTAAAAGAGGTCAGATCCAAGCCGCTGACCGACCTCGTTGACATGCATCCGGATGTGAAAGCGGTATATGAGAAAGCCGTGAATAAACTGGAAAACAGCCCTTCATCCCCCCAAGAGACAGATCATCTACCTACCACGGATGAGATCTATCGCCAATCCGCTCCTCGCGATATGCGAGATCTACCCTCTGACGAAAGCATCTACCGGCCCGCGCCGCCGGTGGTTGATCCGGACAGATCGACCATCGAGCCAGAATCCGGCATAATCGCCAGCCGGTTGATCTATGGGGTTCTGATCGCGATCGTGGTCACGGCTCTCTTTTACTTTGCGGTGCAACTTATCCGATAAGCAAATGGAATTGGAGGAATCAAATGGCGGCTCGATACCGAGCCGCCATTTGATTTACAAAAGGATCAACCGTTTAGTTTCCGCAGGGGGCGACATTACGCCAGTTCTGAACGGTGTCGTTCACCGTCTGGGTGCCAGTAGAGCCATAACTCAAGGTGAGCTGGCGGTTGGCGATCTCGCCGCAGGAGTTGTCCTTTTCCACAAAGTCCCAACTGCCGAGCGCGTATTTATATTCGATCTGGGTCCCCTCTTTACCGGTCAGTGTAATCGCCCAATGGGTTGGATCCACGCGGGTCAGGACAACGCCTCCCGGATTCCATTGAGGCAGGTTTCCATCCAGGCGGTCGAGGAAGCCTGCGATGTAAACAGAGCGGCCCGTCCCATCCGTGCTTGCTGGCACGGTCACGTTGAAAGTCAAGGTCACCGTACGAACTTCTGCTGTTGCGCTGACTTCATTGGAGAAGCCAGAGCGGTTGAACGATTGGTCAACGGCTCGGACAACGTAGTAATAAGTGGCACCGGTCTCCACCGCTTTATCGGTATAGGAAATGTCTGTGAGACGAGCAAGCATTGTATACGGCCCACCGGCGGTATCGCTGCGGAGAACCTCGTAGCCATACAGGCTTGCATCGTTAACTACCGCATCCCATCCTAGCACAATGCCATCCGGAGACGCAGAATTCACCACCAGGTTTGCAGGAGCAGAGGGCGCCAGCGTATCGCCGCTGGAGTTTACCGTCAGCTTGCCAGCCTGGGCCGGGTCGTACCCATTCCCTATGCCATCCAGATCTGCATAGGTCCAGTCCCGGCCGTTGGTGGTTGAGTAGCGGTAGGCATAATCGAATGAACCAGTGGTTTCTGGCAAAAGACTCGCCACGAATTCATCGTTATTGCCTTGATCACCATTGAAACTGGCATCTACCCAAATCCAATCTGAATTGCCGTCAGGATTCGAGTTTGCAGGTCCAAAGCCAAGCTGAGCCTGAAGGCCAGGGGTCGGGCCAGGTTGACTGGTGACGCCGTCGATCCACACCTGACCATAGACGTTGTCGGTGCGGGTGGTGACGCTGATAGTATGAGTCAGGGTCTGAGGCCACTGCAGATTTGCCCATCCAAGGATCAGATGAGGCACTGCATTGACTTCATTCGAATAAGCGCTCTCATTTC
>JBLMZU010000034.1:0-19151 GCA_050258995.1 Bacteroidota bacterium | reverse complement strand
ATGTGTAAGCGCATGGACGATCTTGGGGAACTCGGTCACCGCCACAAGCAGGATCGCCATCTGCACCGAGAGCCACGAGCGGGTCACGATGCTGACGAAGCGCAGCAGGCCGGCGTTGGTTATGACCAGGTCCCACCTCAAAAAACTGAAGGAGACGACCGGCTCCCCCGGCATCGAAACCAGGACTGTGATGGCAGCCAGTGCGAACGGCAGGGCGATGAACGAGCGCCTGAACGTGAACCACAATCCCAGCCCGGACATATGGTTGGCGAACAGGATGAACAGCCACGCCAGCCCGAACGCAAGCCAGGCGCCATCTGGCAGCAGGGCATTCGAGAGAATGAACGCGACCGTTATGATGACCTTGATCCTGGGATCAAGAACGTGGACGGGACTGTGCCCGTGATGGTAGCGATCGAAGGCATCGGAATGCATGGGAATCCTGATTCGAGATATCTGACTCTGGATTTCAGATCTAGGATCGGCGGTTGGCCATAGAGGATGGGCGATCTGCGGGGTCAGATTTCTTCTGGAGGGATCGGCCGGCAATCCAGATCAGGGCAAGGACAACGATTGCACCAATTGTACCGGCCACGACCTTCGCCAGGGACGCATTCGCCAGGAACGGTACTTTGTATCCTGCAAGCGGACCCGCTCCCGATTGGGCCGTGTGAATAAAGCCAAGATCCATGGCAACGCGGTTCAAACCGTCCGGGCTCACAGATGCCATGGGCGACAACAGCACCACTGTAAGGGCAATGAGAATGCCTGCAATCACCCAGCCGCGTCCACCCTTGGAGGAGACGGAACCCTCACCCAGCAGGTCGGGGCGCGTCCGGAAGATAAAGGATAAGGCGGCGACAGTGATCAACGCCTCCCCGAGGCCGATGATTGCATGGACGGTCAACATGGCGGGGACAACGATGTCCAGGCGGGCCGTCCCGCTGAGCCAAAGTTCCAGGGACGTGGCAAGAGCGCCGGTCATGACCGAAAGCCAGGCAGCAACGCCTGCAACGACCAGCTTTGTGCCTGTGGTTCTTCCCAGGACGGAGCGGTAAAAGCCATAGCCAACTGCCACGGTAAGCAGCCCCATATTCAGAATATTGGCGCCCATCACCAGCAGGCCGCCATCCTGGAACAGCAGGCCCTGCACGGAAATCACCGCCGTCATCACCAGCATCCCTGCCCAGGGGCCGAGTGCGATCCCGGCCAGCGCCCCGCCAAGCAGGTGACCGGAGGTCCCACCCGCAACGGGAAAATTGATCATTTGTGCAGCAAAGATAAAGGCCGCCATCACGCCCATCAAGGGCACCTGGCGCTCCCCCAGACTCTTATTGGTTCGTGAAATGGCCACTGCAAGGATCGTGACGGTGACCACCCAGCAGAGGATCGAAACAGTGAAACTGAGAAAGCCATCCGGGATATGCATGGGTTTCGGAGCAAACAGCATGAAAGTCTCCTTATCACTTACTTAGACAGGGTTGTCCTGGCAGCGCGGACAGAGCCCAAAGAATGTCACATGGCTGTCGATCTTGCGATAGCCACTGGCTTTTTCCAGCGTGCGATACAGGCTGGCCAGCAAAGCGTGGGCGACTTCGATTTCGCTCCCGCATACGCGGCATACCAGGTGATGATGTTCCCTGCCGGCGATCTGGTAGGTCAGATGCCCGCTGCCTGCATGCGAGGAATGGACCAGTCCGTTTTCGACCAGGAAATCCAGAGTACGATAGACCGTTGGCTCGGTGAGTCCCGGGATTTCACGACGCGCCTGGGCATAGATTTCACCGGGGGAAAGGTGGGTCCCCGCGTGATGGAGGACATGCAGGATCGTCATTCTCTGGGGTGTCATACGAAAGCCCCGTGAACGAAGCTCGGGAGCGTAGATAGATGCACAGGTCATATGGATTCTTATTGCAAGTTCTTGCAATAACGCCCTTTAATTAGTATACCTGCCATAAAGGTTTCTTACCTGATTTGCCTCCATGTCCCGCCGCCGGGTCCAACATCGGGTATTCGGGAATGCGATCAGGTTATTTGGCAGGAATCCTGGCTCATTGGCTTTTCCACCTTTCTGGTGCTGACCCAGTTCAACCTTATGGTTCCCAGAAGAACTGCATCAAGGCATACAGGTACGGTTTGCCATTGACATACTCGATTCCTGCCACCCAGGTCTGCCAGTCCATGTTGCCGTTGGCCTGTGTGCCCGGAAAATAGATCGAGTAGAAAGGCTTGTCGTAGGGAAATTTGACAGGGTAACTCGCCCCACCATACTTGAGCTCATTGCAATGCAGTTCGTACGGCTGGTTGAAAATCTTCGCCAGTGCCGGCACCACCACTTCATGGAACGGACCGATCTTTTCCGCGCCGCTGGCCGGGTCCGCGCCCCAGTCCGCGGGATAGGTGGTTTCGAACAGGAACTTGGCCTGGTTCTGATCATATTTGATCGCGTTTCCATTGTGGAAGTAGGATACTTCCAATCCGCTTGACGGGCTGACGAGGGAGGACAGGAGCGGACCGTCCTGCTTGCTGACTGCCATCTTGAGCGAATCGATCAAGGCAGCTGCCTGCGGATCGGTGCAGATATCTGTTGTACCGGGCGCCTGGGTCACAGGCACACCAGGGGTAAGGGCACCCGAGGTCGGTAAAGGCAGCATGGATGTGGAGGTCACTGCCGGGAAAAAGGTCGGTAGAGAGGTTGGAGTGGGAAGTGTTTCTGCCCGTGAGGAACACGCTGTGAGTACGACAGCCAGTGGAACGATGATGGACAGAAATATTGGAACAGGTCTCGTGTTCATAGTTCTCTCCTTCTAGTTCATTATAAGCGCATCCGCTTAAACAAAAAAACCGCCTGTACCGGCGGCTCGGACGAATCTGGCGGAATTATTCCTCGGCGAATGCCATCACAATGATATGCTGGTTCAGGAGTTGTGGAAGCTTCGTCTCCCGGCCGTGCACGATCTGTCCCAGGGTGTATCCACCGGCGATGGGGACCCCTTCTCCCAGGATATCCTTCACAGCCGAAATCTCCGCGCCGGGATGGGATTTGAGCAGCATCTCCCAGGCGATATCCACCAGAACCAGGGCAAGGACCGGTTTTCTGCCATCAAGCTGCTGCAATGCCTGCTGGACGGCCTGCTGCGCCGCATTCTCACACGAAACACGGCTGCCCACCAGGAGGTAGGCATCCGCACCGTCGCGCACCGGAGCGTTCATGCGGAAGCTACCATCTGCCTCCACCCGGATCGGGGCACGCACAAGAAGCTGATCCCCCTGCTCCACACCCAGGGGATAGAGGCGTGCCAGGTGACTCAAGGGCGGGAAGGCCCATTCGCGGGCAGGATAGCCGAAAAGCTGGGCATAGGTCTCGGAGGCCGGGCGTCCGTCCAGAGTGCGCAGCCAGAAACCGCGCGAGCGCGTCACCCGGAACTGGCTGCCGACCGGGTTCCAGCCGTGCGCCGCGCCCACACCCACCCGCAGGCTGCCGCGCAGGAAAGCTGCAGCCAGGGCACCGCTGCCCGTCTGGGGGCCCGCGATCTGGTAGGACTGGCCCGTGTGCAGATCGCCGGAGGACAGGCCACCCGCGATCGGAAACGGAGTCTCTCCAAATGCGCTGCAGAGCTGGTCCGCATCGCCGTTAAACCCATCCGCAAAGAAGAGCAAGGCACGCGCATCCGCCTGCTCGCCTGCCTGCCCGAAGAGCTGGGTGCCGGTCTCACGACCGCTTTGAGCGTAGCCGGGCAGCCAGCGCGTTTCGGCCACCAGGTCCCCTCCCAGCAGAACAACGATGACAGAGTTGGAATGCAGTCCACTGGTCGTTAAGCCGGCCGAGCTGCTAAAACCGATCATCGGCGTGTCGCCCAGCAGGCTGGATACGCCGCTCACCACTTCGCGGGCCTGATACTGGTACGATGAAATCACCAGCCCAAACGCCGGCGCTCCGGAACCCAGCCGGTTCAATGCCTGGTGGGTCGCCTGCAGGCCGGCTTCGCGGCCGTTCAACTCCTGTGCCTGTCCAATGGAAACTGTAAGAGTCATCCTGTCATCCTTCGGAAACCGGGATCGTAAAGTGGAAGGTGGTTCCCTTGCGGAACTCACTGTTGAACCAGATGCGCCCGCCCTGCATTTCCACGAGGCTCTTGGTGATGTTCAACCCCAGCCCCGTACCGGGAGCTTCACGCGCCTTGCTGTCCTCGGAACGGAAGAATCTCTGGAAGATCCTGGCCTGGTCCTCGAAGCTGATGCCAATGCCGTTATCCTGCACCCAGAGATGAGCCACCTGTCTGGCGCCTTCCGGATCCCACTGGTTTTCGGTTGCCTCCGCGCCGATGGTGATCTTCCCACCTTCAGGCGTGTATTTATAGGCATTGCTGACCAGGTTCGTGAGCACCTGTGCCAGGCGGGTAGGGTCGGCCCAGACCTGCGGCAGCGGGGAGGCCAGCTGCAGCTCGATACTCTGGCGCTTGTCCTCCACCTGTCGCCGCGTGGAACGGATCACTTCATCGACCACATTTCCCACCTCCACCGGCCGGAAGTCCAGGCGCAGGCGGCCGGCCTCGATCTTGGCATTGTCGTTGAGATCCGAGACCAGGGTCGACATGCGCTCCACATTCGAGCGGATCGTCGCCAGGAAGTTGGACTGCATCTCGTTGATGGTACCGACCGAGCCGGCGGCCAGCAGCTCCGAGTAGCCCTTGATGGAAGTCATCGGGTTCTTGAGCTCATGCGCCACGAATGAGACGAACTCGCTTTTCGCCAGGTTCGCCCGCTGCACCTCGGCATACAGCTGGGCATTGGAGATGGCGATGGCTGCATTGTCGCTCAGGCGGTTGAGGAAGGCCAGGTTGCCCTGAGAATCGCTGGAGCTTTCCAGCAGAATCAGGCCGATCACCTGCGCCTCACGGCGGATGGGAATGATGATCTGTGAATGGGCGGATGGCATGAACCCGCGCGCTTCATCATTCAACAACGACACCTGGTTCGCCTGCCCGGTCTGGATCACAGACTGAATGGCTGGATAGTGCAGAGGCAGGCGCGTAATGGACTGTTCGCCAAGCACTTCTTCATACCCCTGCTGGGCCATGATGCGCAGGTCTTCCTCCTCTTCCAGCATGCCAATCAAGCCCGCTTCGGCACTGGAATGGCGCATGGCATATTCAAGCGTGATGCGCATGGCGCGGTCCACGTCCAGGCTGGCATTCAGCTCACGGACGATGCGACCCATCACCTGGAGCTCCTCCACGCTGCGGGCCAGCTCCTGGTCGGTGAGAGCGAGCAGGCGGGCATTCTCGATGGCAACCGCCGCCTGGCCGGCAAAAGCCGTCAGCAGGTTCTGGTCGTCCTCCACGAAGGGCAGGCCATCCTTGCGGTTGATCACTTCAATCACGCCCAGCACCCGGTCCTTGATCTGCATGGGCACGGCCAGCAGGGACTTGGAAGTATAGCCGGTTAGTTTATCAGTGCCTTCGAAGCGTGTGGCAGTGGATCGCTGGCTGTCATTCTCGATGACAGGGGCGCGTGTTTGCACCGCGCGACCGGCCACTCCCACGCCGGCCTGAAGACGCTGGCCAAGCAGATTGGTTGCCACCGGTCCGGTGGTGACGCGAAAGATCAGGTCACCGGTCTGTTCATCCATCAGGAACAACGTTCCTGATTCACAGTTCAAAATGCTGACCGCATTCTCCAGGATGTTTCGCAGCAGAGGCTCCTGCTCGAGAGTGGAGGTCAGCTGGCGGGTGATCTCATTCAGCGTGGTGAGCTGATGAGCGCGCTGCTGCGTTTCATACAGCAGGCGGGCTTTCACAATCGCGCCTACGGTCTGGTCTGCAATGGCCTGCAGCAGGTCAAGCTGGGCACGCGTGTAGGATACCGTTGCATCCCGGCTGCCGACGCTGAGAGCCCCCATCGTCTCCGAGCCGGAGTTCAGAGGCACACCCATCCAGGCGTATACGCCCAGGGCAGAGGGGATGATATTGCGCGACTGGCATTCGCGCACATAATCCTGGGTGATGATCGAGCGACCCTTGCGGATGATCTCGGCTCCCAGGCTGAGGCTGGTCGGCAGGGGCTGGTTCTCCCGATTGGTGATGCGCTCGTTATCGTCGACCCGGAAGGCGTAATAAAAATAATTGGCGGCCTTGTTGTAAAGCGTAATATGGAACAGGGAGGAGGGCAGGATCTGCGTTGCCTGTGTATAGATCAATTCCAGCACATCGTCAAAGGTCAGGGTGACGTTCACGCCCCGCGAGACGCGGGTCAGGGCGTTCATCTCCTGCACGCGCCGTTCGAGGTCGGCAACCGTCTGGACGCGGGAGATGGCAACGGAGGCCTGATCGGCCAGCACGTCCAGAAAATCCAGGTCACGCGGTGTGTATGCAACCCCGGAGCTTCGCGACCCGAGTGCCAGCCAGCCGACCGGACGCTCCTCCCCGGCAAAGGCAACGAAGAGCCGCGCCCCCAGCAGCGACAGCCGCGACTCGTCGCCTCTTAGCTGTGCAGGTGAGTTGATCGTATCCAGGTAAAGTGGAATGCTTTCCTTCTGAAAATACTGCACGAGCGGGCTGCCGGAAGCGAAGCGCAGATCGCTTGTCGGACGGCCGCCGCCGTTGGCAAGAGCAATATACTGATCGTTCAACGAATCATAGGTGTAAATATGAAGCCGCTCGGGGACAAGCGTGCTGGAAACTTCGTCGCGCAGGACGCGGCCAATCGAATTCAGGTCCAGTGCATTGGTCAGTTGGTGGCTAAAGGCCCGCAGTCTTTGCTCGTAGGCACGCTGTCCGCGGAAGAAGAGGCTGTCGATCAATGCCTGCAGCCAGGTCCGCAGGGGATCGAGGAAGACCGCGATGATAAAGACCAGCCCCCCGATCAGGTAGGGATTGTTGGAGGAGACCTTCGTCGAGAGCATCAGGCTCAGTCCGCTGACCATCAAGCCATAGGCCGAAATAATAAAGACTGTCAGCAGCGCGTACACCAGACCCCGGCGCAGCCAGTAGTCGGTACGCAGCAGCCGGAAGCGCAGGATGACATACCCGTTTGCCAGTGGAAAGAAGATAAAGAAGATGAACAGGTAGGGGTTGAAGGAGGTCGCCACGCCAAAGTATTTGGACCGGATTGTGGAGTACAGGAGCCAGATCACCATTGGGCCAAATGCAAGCAGCGCACCGATCAGGATGGTGCGGGCCTGGCTCTTGACGACAGGAGAGAGGGAAAAGAAAGCCCGGTAGGCCAGCGTCCCAAAATAGAAAAGACCCGAAATTGCGACGAAGATATAAATGAGGCGCCAGGCACCAATGTAGGCGGTCGGGTCCTGGTAATCGTACAACACCCGATAGGCGTTGAATGTAAGAATAAATGAAACCAAAAAACCCAGCCAGCGCAGGTAGGGATACCGGAACAGGAAACGCGCCTCCTGCGGGAAGACCAGACCCAGCGCGACCAGGGCCCCACCCGACAGGGCCACCGAGAGCGTCCACAGCCAGGGAAAATTATGAGAAGTATACAAATCGAACAGTCCGCCGATCACAATGGCGAACGAAGTGGTCAGCACGGAAAAAGCCCGCCCGGCAGGCTCGGTCCGGCGCAGGCCAAAGATCCAGAGGCTGATCAACAGGAAGCCCAGGCTCAACAGCGCCGGGATCACAAAATAGGCAATCTGATCGACGGGCGCCAGCGATGTCAGCCTGATGTCTGCTTCACGCGTATCCCCAGCCGGCATGCGCATCACAACCGGCACCGTCTGGCCGACGCGCAGTGTTGCGAGCGCAGCCAGCAGATCGTTCGAATTTGAGATGGTGTGGCCAGCCACGGAAACCAGCTGGTCGCCGAGCCGGAATCCCGCCTGCTGCAGGGCCCAAGGATTGCCCGGGTCCGGGGAAACCGATTCGTTGTATACCATCGTCTGTTCGAAAAAACCGCCAATGAAGGGATTCTTCAGCCAGCCATACGCCGAGAACAGGGAGACAACAAAGACAACAGCCGCGATAACCTGGTAAAGTAGCACAAGGAATTGTGTGACTCTGTCTGAGATGGTATTGAATCGTTCGGGTTGATTCATAGGTTAAAAGGTCGAATTGGCCCTCGACGAGAAGATTTTACTCCACATACTCCCCCCTAAACTATGGTACTTTCATGACAAACCGTGGGGAAGATCCAAAAGGTTTTACAGTACCATGAAATCCACTTGATTTTCCTGAAAATGTAAAAATACATCCCGCAAGGCAGGCCTGCGGGATGTCATTCCTGATGGTTTGACTGGGTTACTCTTCCGGGACGACGATCTCAAGAGCCTGCGGAATAACGCTGGTGGCAAACGGCGTCTCTCCGCCGATCTCGCCGTCGATCCATACATCCTGCGGCGGCTCGGCCAGCAGGGTGATCTCCCTGCCCTGCCAGTGATGGACCTTCAGCTGCGAATCGTCCGCGCGTAGAAGCTGCTTCGGCAGGGAGACCAGCGGCCTTTCGGTCTCCGCCGAGATGGCATATAGATCCAGATATCCATCGCTGATGTTGACTTTGCCGACGGTAGGCAGCTCCAGCCCAAGCACGCCGCCGATGGAGCCGGCATTCAGGATGAAGCAGATCAGTGCCTCAAGCTCGAAGCCCTGACCATCCACCCTGCCGTAATACCGTATGGGTTTCATTTTCGAAGCGATCTTAAACGATGCCTGGATATAGGCAAGCTGGCCCAGCTTATCCTTTTCCTCCCGGCTTGCGCCAGCTTCTGCAGGCACGCCTGTATAGGCGCGCAGCAGGTAGACCCGGTCGCCCGATCGGGCCAGGTCGATGGCGCGACGCTTATGGCTCTTGACGATCAACTGTGCTGCCTCCCGCAGGTTAAGAGAGACATGCAGCTCGTGTGCCATGGCATTACCCGTGCCTCCCGCCAGGATCGCCTGGGGGACGCCGGTACCCAGGAGCCCATTGGCAACTTCCATCTGTGTGCCGTCACCGCCGTAGGCAGCCACAAGGTCCACGCCCGATTCGGCTGCTTCTCTGGCCTGCCGGGTCGCATCCCCTCTCTTGTGGGTGATGCTGACATCCCACGCAACGCCGGCCGCATGGAAGACGTCGTTGAGCACATTCAGGATCGGCTGGTTCTGTCCGGAAGCCGGGTTGATCACCACGTGAATACGTTGATAGGGTAAAGTCATGAGGGCTCCTTTGCGCTTCCTCATAATTCTAATTCATTGCGCTTTTCTTCACTTAATCATCCTGTTGAATTTGGGTTAGACAAAAAAACAGCGCCAGGCAAAACCGGCGCTGTTCAGGGTCAAAGGATTATGTGCTGAATTAAATATCCAGGTTGCGGACTGCCTTGGCGTGCGTCTGGATGAACTTGCGGCGCGGATCGACGGCATCGCCCATCAGCATGTCGAAGGTGCGGTCAGACTCGGCCGCGTCGTCGACCGTGACCAGGAGCAGGGTCCGGTTCTCGGGATTCATGGTCGTTTCCCAGAGCTGGGTCGGGTTCATTTCACCGAGACCCTTGTAACGCTGCAGGCTGGCCTTTTCGCCCAGTTCCTTCAGGGCCTTATCCTTTTCCTTGTCGCTGTACACGTACTTGACCTGGTTCTTGTAGGCCAGGCGGTAGAGCGGCGGCTGGGCGATATACAGGTGACCATCCTCGATCAGTTTCGGCATGTAGCGGAAGAAGAAGGTCAACAGCAGGGTGCGGATGTGGCTGCCGTCCACGTCAGCATCAGTCATGATGATGACGCGTCCGTAGCGCAGGCCCTCGACGTCGAAGTTGTCGCCGATGCCGGTGCCAAGCGCGGAGATCAACGCCTTGATTTCGTTGCTGGAGAGGATCTTGTCGAGGCGGGCGCGCTCGGTGTTCATGATCTTGCCACGCAGCGGCAGGATCGCCTGGAAGTGCCGGTCGCGTCCCTGCTTGGCAGAGCCACCCGCCGAGTCACCTTCCACGATGTACAGCTCGGTCTTGGATGAATCCCGGTCAGAGCAGTCGGCCAGCTTGCCGGGCAGGGTCAGCGACTCGAGCGCCGACTTGCGGATGACCAGGTCACGCGCCTTGCGGGCTGCATCACGCGCCCGGGCCGAGGTCAGACACTTGGCGATGATCGCCTTGGCTGCCTGGGGGTTCTCATCCAAAAAGGTGCTGAAGGCCTCGCCCACCACCTGGGTGACGTAGGTCTGCACTTCCGGGTTCATCAGCTTGACCTTGGTCTGCGACTCGAACTGCGGTTCGGGGTGCTTGACCGAGACGATCGCCGTCAAGCCTTCGCGGGTATCGTCGCCGGAGAAGTTCGGGTCGGCATCCTTGAGCAGGCCGTTCTTACGGGCATAGTCGTTGATCACACGCGTCAGGGAAGAGCGCAAACCGGTCAGGTGCGTACCACCGTCGATGGTGTTGATCGTGTTCGCAAACGAATAGACGGACTCGGTGTAGGCGTCCGTATACTGGATTGCCGCTTCGATGCCGATCGCCTCGATGTCCTTTTCGACATGTACGACCGGATGCAGATTCTCCCGGTTGCGATTAAGGTAACGCACAAACGAGGTCAAGCCGCCTTCGAAGTAGAAGGTCATTTCGCGGTCGTTGCGCTCATCCACAAAGCGGATGCGGACGCCGCGGGTTACAAATGCCATTTCACGGAAGCGCTGGACCAGCGTATCAAACTTGTAATCGATGTCTTCCGTGAAAATCTGCTTATCGAACTTAAAGGTCTGCTTGGTACCGGTATCGTCCTTATCGACCTTTCCGATCTGCTTGATGCTTCCCTGCGGGACACCGCGCTTGTAATTCTGCTGCCAGAGCTTCCCATCGCGTTTGACTTCGGTCGTCACCCACTCAGAAAGGGCGTTCACTGCGCTGACGCCCACACCATGCAAACCACCGGAGACCTTGTAGCCACCACCGCCGAACTTGCCGCCGGCGCCGATCACGGTCATGACCACATCCAGGGTTTCCATCGGCTTGCCGTTAATATCCTTCTTCGTCGGGTGCGGGCCCACTGGAATGCCGCGTCCGTTATCTTCGATGGTCACACTGCTATCTTCATGGATGGTGATATTGATCTCCGTACAAACACCAGCCAGCGCTTCGTCGATGGCGTTGTCGACGACCTCATAAACCAGATGATGCAGGGCCTTGATATCGGTGCCGCCCACGTACATGCCGGGGCGCTTGCGTACGTGCTCGATCCCTTCAAGCGCCTGGATGGAGCTGACATCATAATTAACAGTCGTATCTTTTGTTGCCACAAAACCTCCAAAGTATGGCCTCTCCCTCGGGGAGAGGTGCAAAGGGAAATTATCTCATTCCACCGGGCAGCGGGGGAGTCTTGGACTGCAGCTTCTCGATCATCATGTGCAGCCACCCGCTCATATCACGGTAATAAACAAAGCTTGCCGCCAGCAGAGCAGTGGTAATGAACGCGTGACCGGCGATCCCAATCAGTGTCATCCACGAGTCGCTGCGGGGGACACTCCACAGGAAATTCAAGCCGGTTGTCAGGATAAAGATACAAAAGACGAACATCGCGCTGGAAGGAAAGGTATATCGGACCATCTTGAAGCTGCTGACGATCGAGCGCAATGCGTTCTGCCGGCGGACAAAAATGCCGTATGGGATGAAAAAGAAAGGCACCACGAGCCAGAACAGCAACAGCACCATGACAAATAATGCAACACTTGCCAGCGCCGGGCTGATCAACGTCAGGAGAGCAAGAAGCAAGATCACAGGCAGGGACGCGATGACCAGGAAAACCAGCCAGAGAACCGACAAAAGCAGTGTCTGAAATATTGCGTGAGAAAAGCCGATATAGGCATCCCCACCTCCCAGAGTCGCACCTGACACCCAGCGGTAATACAGGGCCCCCAGGATCAGGCCGACCAGAACCAGCAGGAACACATCTCCACTCATGCTGAGCGGCGAGGCGACCTGCGCTGCGATCTGGGCGCCCAGGGGAGAATCGGCAGGCATGGTCTTTGCCAGCAGGCTTGGAACTCCCACCGGGAAGGTCTGCAGCCGTGATACCAGGCTCACCAGGTTGTATTGCTTAAGTCCTTCATTAAATAAATTCTGGAAGGTCACCAGCTGTTTGAGCTCATCGGGCGTCGACAGTCCCTTCTTCACCTGGTCGAAAAATAACTGGTAGGCCGGCCCCAGGATCTGGTTTATGTTCAGGCGGGGGCCCAGCCAAAGGAATATATCCAGCAAAAAGGGGATTGAGATCAGAATCACATGGCTGGAAACAGCCTCAAATCCTGCCCGCAGGGAGCCGATCACGCCCGGAGGCGGAGGGAGAGTCTCGATCTTTTGCGCGTGCATAACCAGTTGATTCTACCATAAGGCTCGACTTGGCAGACCCTTACGGGACAGGTACAATCTGTATATGGATGAGCGGAGATACCTGCCCAATTCTGACCGCCTGGGCGTTTTGACCTCCACGATTTTGCTGGCCCTGGCCCTTTCCCATGTGATCCAGGCACCGGAGTTCAATATGCAGCTCCAATTGCCCGGCTTTTTTCTGCTTCTTCCATTAAATATGTCCACTGCCATGCGATTGCTGACGGCCGGTCTGGCCGCCACCGGCATGGATTGGCTCATCCGCAGTCACCCGGCGTTGCGGAACCGGGCAACATTCCAGTGGTGGATCCTTCCCACACTGACCACCTTTGTGGTCGGCGTGCCGCTCTCCATTTTGCCTTACGGGGCTCCCTGGTGGACCGGATTTGCCCTTGGCGGCGTGTTCATTTTTATCGTCATTCTGGCCGAATACGTCGTTGTGGATGCCGATGCCCCCTACTATTCCACGGCCGTGGCAACATTGACGGCCATTTCCTATACCCTGTTTTTTATTCTGGCCGTTGCTTTGCGCTACAGTGAAGTGCGCCTTTACATCCTGCTGCCGGCCCTGTTCCTGGCCGCCGGGCTGGCCAGCCTGCGGACTCTGCATCTGCGGTTCAGCGGGCGCTGGGAATATGCCTGGGCGGCGGGGATTGGCTTTGTCTGTGTCCAGATCGCCGCCGGGCTGCACTACTGGCCGCTCTCCCCCCTACAGTTTGGGTTGATGCTTGTCGGTCCCCTATATGGGCTGACCACGCTGGCCGCCAATCTCGGCGAAGACCAGCCAGCCAGGCGCGCCGCCATCGAGCCTGCGATGGCCGCGGCTGTTTGCTGGGGTGTGGCGATCTTTATCCGCTAGAATGATCTCCCAACTGATTCTCGACCAGGGTCAATACGATGAGATGCTGCAGCATGTAACAGCAGATGTCCCACTTGAAGCCTGCGGCCTGCTGGCCGGGAGCAACGGGCGGGTCGGGAAGGTCATTCTCGTGCGGAACCAGGCGCAAAGCCCGGTGCGCTTTGTGATGGATCCGTACGAGCAGCTGCAGGCCCTGGAATGGATCGACGCCCAGGGGCTGAACCTGATCGGGATCTTTCATTCGCATCCCGCGGGACCCGAAACGGTCTCCCCCACCGACATTAAGGAGGCAGCCTATGAGGTGGTGCATTTGGTCTGGTCCTGTCTCCAGGGCCGGTGGACACTGCGTGGCTTCTGGATCCAGGATGGGCAGGCACAGGAAGTCACCGTATCCGTGATTTAACGGTGAAACTGTATGCAGGCTGGCGTGTTTTCATATAGGGTGCGGATTTGTCTGGTTTGAGTGGCTCCATCCGCGTGGTGTTCCGTTAAGTCCGGTAATTTGTGCAACAACGATACAAGTACATTTCACAGGAGAGACTTTGTTATGCAGATTTTGATTGGGATGGTTGTTGTCATGCTCGGGTATCTTCTCGGTTCCATCCCCTTTGGCATGTTGATCGTTAAGAGCAAAACAGGCAAGGATATCCGCAAGGTGGAAAGCGGACGGACGGGAGGGACCAATGCCGTGCGGGCAGCCGGTTTCTGGGCAGGATTATTGACGGCCATCCTGGATATTGCAAAAGGAGCATCCTCGGTCTGGCTGGCGCAAGTGCTCGTCCCGACAAGCAGCTGGATCCATGTTCTCGCTCCACTGGCAGCCATCCTCGGGCATAACTATTCCATTTTTTTGATCACACGCGATGAGAATGGGAAAATCCATTTCCACGGCGGCGCAGGCGGTGCACCAGCCCTGGGCGGGGCGATCGGGCTGTGGCCCGGAATCTTTCCGTATGTGGTCATCGGAGGGGCGCTGATTTGGGCGACAACCGGTATCGCCTCCCTGACGACGATCTCGATCGGGTTGATCGTCATCATTGTTTTTGGCATCAATATCTCCAGGGGAATTCAGGATCCGGTTGATATCTGGTATGGTATTTTCGCCGAAGGGATTCTGCTCTGGGCACTGCGTCCCAATCTCAAAAAACTGGTCACAGGGAAGGAAAGAGTCGTCAAGTACAGTCTGAACGGCTGGTTGCGTGCCAGGAAAGAAGCCCAGGCAGTGGTGCAAAAGAAACCCGAATAACACCCGGCATCTTTGTATCGATATAAAAGAGAAAAGTTCCCTGAAGCGGGAACTTTTTCTTTGTTTTTGATTTGAATTTCTAGGTCATGTTGTAAAGCAGGGCACGCAAATTTCTTTCATGCAGAGTTTGCGCCAGCCCACCCAGATACACGCGGCTTTTCCCGCAGTCTTCAAGGTTGATCTCGCTCAGGAGCTCCTCGGCATTTTTGCGCTTGGAGATCGCCTTGACCGATTTCTTGATGGTGGACAGGTAATTCAAATTCTCCTTGACCGCGGCATCGATCTCGCCGCGCAGGATGATATCGCCGTGTCCCTGTACGATATTCTCCAGGCCCATGCGCCCGATCTGCTTAATGGATGCCATGCTTTCATCGACGTTGCCATCGACCACGTACGGCAGGGGCATGAAGGAGTCGCCCGCAAACAGGATCCGGTCCTCCTCCACCAGCACCGCGATCCCATCGCTGCTGTGACCGAAGGCCGGTGAGATGATCAGGTTTTTCTTGCCCACGCGCAGGGTCAACTCGCCGTTCTCAAAGGTCATGTGCGGCAGGACGATCTTGACCTGGCGCAGCGCCGGATTCTGCTTCTGTGCAGCTTCCAGGGATGGGATGCCGCGCTCTTCCAGCAACTGGCGGCAGCGCGTGTGCGCGATCACGGTCGCGCCGGGGAAGAAACAATTTCCCCAGGCGTGATCCGCATGATAGTGTGTATTGATCACATAGCGCACCGGGACATTGAGCTCGTGCTCAATAAATTCCCGGATGCTGAGTGTTTCATCGGGTAAAGCCAGTGTGTCGATCACCACCGCCCATTGCGGTCCAGCAACCACCCCGGCTGTCACCTGAGCGTAGATTTCGCTCTGGAACCAAAAGACATTTTCAGAAACTCGTTCTCGATGCATACGAAGAACCTCAAAAATTTTTTCTATTGATAGCACAAAAATATGCGAAATGCAAGTTGATTATACAAATTATGGACAATCTGGTAAATATGGCCCCTCTTTCCCGCTTGATTCCGCCTCCCTGCCATGATACACTGTACAAAGCATGGCGAAAAATCTGCTACTGGTCACTGCAGATGTCAATTTCGGGCAAATCCTACTCTACGGACTGGAGCAGGCAGGCTACCATGCGTTTATTGTTAAAGGCAAAGGCGAGGCGGTCGTCCGGGCGGACGAAATAAATTGTGACCTTGCCTTTTTGGATCTGGACCTGGGCCCGAACATCGCTCCCGACATCGGCAAGGCCCTGCGAGCCCTCAAGCCAGATATCCGTCTGGTGGTTTTTTCCCGTGAAGATGATCCGCCGCCCATGGATGAGATCCATCCCTGGATCCTGATGCGCAAGCCTTACTATCTACCGGACGTGCTAAATATGCTTAAAAATGATTCCACTCCCTTCTATCAATCCAGGCAGTCGAGTCCGCAGACGGTGAGCCCGGCCCTTCCCTGGCTGCAGGATGTCACCAAGGCTGCGCAGCACCTCACCCGGCTGACCCTTGAATCGTCGGCCCAGGCCGCCTTGATCACACGCGGAGATCACCTGTGGGCCTATGCCGGTCAACTCTCCCAGGGCGCTGCCAATGAGCTGGCCGTCACGGTTACACGTCACTGGGATGGGCAGAAGGGCAGCGACCTGCTGCGTTTCGTCCGTCTGGAGGCCACCCGGGCAGAGCACATGCTGTATGCCACGCGCATCGCCGACGAAGTTGTCCTGGCTCTGGTGTTCGATGCGGAAACGCCGTTCAGCACCATCCGGTCCCAGGCCGGGCAGCTTGCGCAGTCGCTCTCGATCTCGTCCGTTGAGGAGCAGGTCCCCCCGCCTCCGCAGCCGGCAACATATGACACCAAAACCGTTCTCCCGGATGAGGACGATATGGAACAGATCCCCAACATCGCCGATATCCTGGCCGATGTGCCTCCACCCGAGCCCGACTCAAAAAGGGGTGTGTTTGCCGAGGAGGAGGTATTTGGCACACGCCCCTCGCACGCAAGCGCCTACAGCCGGGAAAGCTCTCCCGCCATCCATGTGGACAACCTGGCATTTACCAACCAGGATCTCGGCCAGACCGTGGAGCATGTTGTGGAAGACCTTGATGCAACCATGCCATCCCAATCCCGCCGCAGGCCGGAAACCCCCATCCGGCGACCCGCGCCCGGCGAGTTGGATGAAACCCGCCCCCACTCGATCACGGAGGTTGCAGGACGCGTGATGCTCGAGCCGGCCTCCGCGGGATACTATAACCTGACGTATGCCTGTCTGCTGGTGCCGCGCTTCAGCTCGCACTATCTGACCGGCGATGTCTCTGACCGCTTGTCGGAATGGCTGCCCCAGATCTGCATCGCCTTTGGCTGGCGGCTGGAGTACCTGGCCGTACGGCCCGAATATATCCAATGGGTCGTCAATGTCCCCCCGTCCGCCTCCCCAGGCTACCTCATGCGGGTGATGCGCCAGCAGACGTCGGAAAAGATCTTTACCGAGTTCACACGCCTGAAAAAGGAAAATCCGTCCGGTGATTTCTGGGCCCCGGGCTACCTCATCATGGGCGGCACGCAGCCCCACCCGCCGCAGCTCGTCAAGGACTACATCAAACAGACCCGCTCCAGGCAGGGATATTCACAACAAAGACTGTAAGCGCGCTCATTTCAGCGCAATTTTCAAGTAAACTACGCGGAGTATAATACCTCCGCGTTACTATTTAATATCCCATAGATATACTGATCACCCATACCTGATAACGAATATCTGGAACCAACATGCCCCCTACCCTTTACTTAATTGATGGACACGCACTCGCATATCGCATGTACTTTGCCCTGACCGCCGGCGGAAGCAGCACGCGCTGGCAGACATCCAAGGGTGAGCCCACCGCCGGCAGCTACGGGTTCGCCCGGGAGCTGATGCGCATCCTGGAGCAGGAAAAACCCGATTACCTGGCAGTCGCCTTCGACACGGGCAGGACATTCCGCGACCAGATCTTTCCCGCCTACAAAGGGACCCGCGCCAAGATGCCGGACGACCTCAGCCCGCAGATCACCCGCATCCGCCAGATGGTGGATGCCTTCAACATCCCGCGCCTCGAGATGGAGGGCTTCGAAGCGGACGATGTGCTCGGCTCCATCGCCCGCATTGCCAACAAGCAGGGTCTGGGCGTCAAGATCATCACCGGGGACCGCGACCTCCTCCAGCTCGTCAACGAGCGTACGGTCGTATACCTGGCCGGCGACGACCAGAATTATGTCAAAGACGAGGATGTGATCGCCAAGCTCGGCGTACGCCCGGACCAGGTGGTGGACTACAAGGCCCTGGTCGGCGACAAATCAGATAACATCCCGGGGGTGTCCGGTGTCGGTGAAAAGACGGCCATTTCCCTGCTCCAAAAATTCGGGACTCTCGACAATATTTATGCCCATATCGATGAGGTGGAGAACCGCTGGCGGTCCAAGCTCGAGCAGAACAAGGACACAGCCTACATGAGCTATGAGCTCGCCAGGATCAAAACCGACCTCAACCTGCGCCTCGACCTGGAGCACGCCCGGGCAGATGACCTGAACTTCGACGCCGTTGAGGCCCTCTTCACCGAGCTGGAGTTCCGCACGCTGATCAAAACCCTGGGTCGTCTCTCTGGTAAAGAGCCCGCCGCATCCACGCCTGCCGCACAGGCCCAGGCGGCAGGCCAGCAGCTTTCGATGTTCGCGAATGAAACACCGCCGGTGCATACCCCGACCGCTGGAACGGCAGCATCAAATGTGGCGGTCAATATTGTCGATACTCCGGAGAAGCTGGCAGACCTGGTCGCCGCGCTCAACCAGGCAGACGTGATCTCGTTCGACACGGAAACGACCTCCACCGAGGAGATGCGCGCCGATGTTGTCGGCATCTCCCTGGCCATTAAGGAAGGGGAGGGATATTACATTCCGGTCGGCCACAATTCGGGGACCAATCTTCCATTGAAGGATGTCATCTCTGCATTGCGTGCACCGATGACAAATCCCAAGATCGGAAAGATCGCCCACAATGCCAAATACGATTACATCGTCCTGGCCAAAAATGGGTTGTATGTTTCGCCACTGACCTTCGACACGATGCTGGCTGAGTTCATCGTCGATCCGGGCTCGCACAATCTGGGTCTCAAGAATCTGGCTTTTGTCAAACTTGGCGAGGAGATGACCCATATCGAAGAATTGATCGGCAAGGGCAAAAAACAGATCACCATGGCGGAGGTGGCAATCGAATCCGCGGCGCCCTACGCCGTCGCCGATGCGGAGACAACATTGCGGCTGATGCCCATCCTGCAGGAAGATCTGCGCCGCGTGAACGGCACGAAATTACTCGAGGAGATCGACCTGCCTCTTACCCCGGTCCTTGCGGATATGGAGATGACCGGCATCTCGCTGGACCTGCCATTCTTCGTCGAGACGGGCAAGCGGCTCGAGAAGCGCATGGCCGAGATCGAAAAACTGGTCTATGAGAAGGTAGGCCGGCCCTTCAATATCAACTCGACCCAGCAGCTCTCGGATGTCCTCTTCAAAGAGCTGAAGCTGGAGCCGCCTGACCGAGGCAATAAAACCGCGAGTGGACATTACTCCACCGCTGCAGGTGTGCTGGATCTACTACGCGGCAAACACGAAGTGGTCGACCTGGTGTTGGAGAATCGTGAGCTTGCCAAGATCAAATCCACCTACGTGGATGCCCTGCAGGCGGCCCTGAATCCAGACACCGGCTGCGTGCACACTT
>JBLMZU010000033.1:0-4518 GCA_050258995.1 Bacteroidota bacterium | reverse complement strand
CTTTCCCCACTACTTTCCAACGTCATGCTGGGCGATCTGGACAGGGAGCTGGAGAAGCGTGGACACAAGTTTGTCCGTTATGCGGATGACTGTAACATCTATGTCAAGACGCAGCGAGCCGGAGAACGGGTATTGGAAGGCGTGAAGGAGTTTCTGGAAAAGAAGTTGAAGCTGAAGGTCAACCCGAAGAAGAGCAAAGTGGAAAAAGCCACGAAGGCGAAATTTCTGGGGTTCAGTTTCTGGAAGCGGAAAAGGGAAGTCTATGTCCGTATTGCGAACCGCTCCAAGGAACGCTTTATGGAGAAGATGAGAAACCTGACGAGGCGCACCCGCTCGGGCAAACTGGAAGACATTGTGCAGGAAGTGAACCAGTACACGCGGGGTTGGATGGCGTACTTTCGGCTGGCAACCACGCCGAGTGTCTTTCAGGAACTGGACGAATGGACCCGACGGAGACTGAGACAGATGTTGTGGAAACGCTGGAAACATGGACCAACACGCTACCGGGAACTGGTCCGGCTGGGAGTGCCTAACGAACGAGCGGCGCTCGGAGCCACTGGAACCAGTCCGTGGCGGATGGCCCACAGCCCGGTGGTACACGAAGCCCTGAGCAACGCTTTCTGGCGCTCCTCAGGGCTGGAAGGTTTGATACCACGATACAACCAACTACGTTCTCGTTGAACCGCCGGATGCGGACCCGCATGTCCGGTGGTGTGAGAGGAGGCGGCGGCTAACCGCCTCCTACTCGATTAAGTAGTGAGAATGTAGCCTGAGAAACTGACAGCAATTCTGCCGGTCAGGGATGGAAGTTAGGCCTTGATAATTCCCTTGCGGATCGCGTAACGCACCAGCTCTGAGCGGGAGTGCAGGTTCAACTTACGCATAATGTTCTCGCGATGACGGGCCACCGTTTTAGGCGAGATGACCAGCGCTCTGGCAATTTCATCATTGTTGGCACCTTCAGCAAGATAGGCAAGCACTTCCTGCTCCCGATCTGTCAACTCCGATTCGAGCTGTTCGCCGGAAACAGGCCGGCCACCGCTGAGAAAATCGCGCACGAGTAACTTTGCCAGAGACGGATACAGATAAACCTGTCCGGTCGCAGCGGCGCGGATCGCGGTAAGCAATTCCTCCGGGGCGGCCCGCTTGGGGACATAGCCCGTTGCGCCGGCCTCCAGCATCTTAAAGAAGTATTCCTCGTCCTCGTGAATGGTCAGGGCGACGATCGCCGAGTCCGGGACGCGCTTCTTGATCTCGCGCGTCGCGTCGATCCCGGAGAGATCCGGCAGGCCGATATCCATCAGGATCACGTTGGGGCGCAGGTTCATGGCCGCCTCGATGGCCTCGTGCGCCGAGGCAGCTTCTCCGATGATCTCGATATCGCGCTCATTTTCCAACAGCATGCGCAGACCTGAACGGACCACGGCATGGTCATCCACCAACAGAATGCGTGTGGTCATTTCTTTATCTCCTCTGCAGGGATCCCGGGATGGTCATCTGCGTGATGATAGGGGATCAGCGCTTCGACTTCAGTTCCGTATCCCGGGCGGGACTGCACGGTGACCGTGCCGCCCACCAGCGCGGCGCGCTCCTCCATGCCTGCCAGCCCCAGGGATGGACGGTTCGTCATCCTTTGCTGAACCTGTTCCCGGTCGAAGCCAATCCCGTTATCGAAAACGTTGATGCGGACTTTCTTTTCCTCGAAGTACACGTGGATGTTGACGTGGGTCGCCTGGGAATGCTTGATGACATTGTTCAGGCTTTCCTGGGTAATACGAAAAATGGTGATCTTCGTGGCATCATCCAGATCGCGCTCCTCCCCATGGATGTCCACCCGAATTTTCAACGAGGAATGTTCCTGGATCCTGGCTGTATACCAGCGCAGGGCCGCGGAAAGGCCCAGGTCGTCCAGGTGCGAGGGACGCAGGTCGGTCATCAAACGCTGAAGCTCTTTGAGGGAATCGGCAGTGAGCGTTTCAAGCTTTTGGAGGGTGGACAGGGCATCCTTGTTGCGGGAACTGAGCTTGCCTGAGAGACCGCGCAGACCCATGCCAATGGCTGTCAGCGACTGGCCGGTTTCGTCGTGCAGGTCGCGGGCAATGCGCTGACGTTCGGCCTCCTGGGCAGCGACCACGCGGCGGAAGAGCTCGATTCGCATGGACTCACGCTGCTGAGATTCCTCTAGACGGGCGGCCTGCAGCTCGGCGATCTTGCGGTCTGTTTCCACCTGGAAGGCGCGCAGGAAACGGATGACAAAGATGGCCGCCGCGACGGCCATCACGGCCCGGAACAACTGGACCGGAAAGCCAAAGATCCGTTGAAATTCACTCTCGTTAATGTACTGGGAGAGGACAAGGGGACTTCTCTCGGAAAAGATCTGTCCGAACAATCCGTACCAGGCAAAGGCAATGGCTGCCCAAAGAGCATCCTGGCCGAAGCGGATCAGGCCCGAGCGGCGGAAGGCGCGCTGCTGCGCGATCAATCCAATCGCGGTCAGGACCGCAGCCGGCATGGCCAGCGTGTAGCGGGTCCAAACATCTGCAGTATTCCAGAGGGTCTGGCCGGTATATTCTCCCCGGAAGTTATACAGCCCAAAAACCCAGATCCCTGCCAGGCCGATGGGTATAAGAAGGAGCAGCCGGCGTGTCACTTCCGTGCCGGCCAGCAGAAAGCTGCCAAATGCAGCCAGCGAAATGAATGAAAAGGCCAGCGTGGCAAGCTGGATCGCCAGAATGATGGATTGCTCTGCCTCGGTCAGGGGACGGTCCAACAGCAGGTACATCTCAATCCATTCGTGGGCGGCATGAATGAGGCCAAACGCCGCTAGCGGGGGCAGTGCCCTGCGCAGCCGGACGTCCGACGCTCTCCCACCTTCGATTGCCACAAGCAGACCCATGCTGAAGAAGGCAAGGCCGTAGATGAAGTAAATGGGGACGATGTACGGTGCGCCGAGGATCAAGAGGGTGCCTCGTTCTTCCCTTTCAAAAACGAACCATGCGAGGGATGCCCTCGCATGGTTCGTTTATACTCTAATCTTACTCCCACAGGTTCGGCAGAAACGGTCCCCTGGATGAGCGCGGGCGCCACATTCATGGCAGTAGGCCTGTTCGCTGCCCGCCTCGGGCTCCTGGCTGCTGCCTGTTCGTCGGCGCCTGCGGGTCTTTTGTTCGGGCGCCTGGGTGGAGCGCCAGTAGAAGAACAGTGCCAATCCCATAAGGGCCACGCCAAAACCGCCGATGATCCAGGGAAGATTATCGTTGGAGACGCGGCCCTCCGTGCTGGGCCCGACCGGCTCCGAAGGCTGGATGTTGGCGCTGTTCGACGGGTTGGTGACCGAGTCAGATTCACGCTCATAAGAGATCTTGAAGTCACTCGCTTGTCCCATTTTGAGATCGGTTTGTGTGAATGTGCCAATTAAGTTTTTCCCATCCTGGGACGTTTTCGTCTCGGTCAGGGGGGGAACTGTTGTGATATTTGTGCTATCTGCAGGGATCTGGGCGGTCACCGTATATTCGCCTACCGGGTAATCACCAAACCATTGGTAGGTGAAGGAGCGCTTGTTCCCATCCCTGGTCAGCGGCTGGTAGTATTCGATCCGGTGCGGGAGATAGGAATCGACATTGATCGTTACCGTCTGCCAGTTCCCCTGGGTCTCCAGTTTGTCATAATCTTTCTGGAGCGGCTGTCCATTCTCGATGTAGGCGACGGCGGTGAGGTTTCCGTCCTTGGGAAATCGGACTGTGACTTTTGCGGGCAGAGGAGTGCTCTCATCCAGTGTAAATTCGTGGATGACAAGCATGCTGGGCTGGTCATATTCCGACCAGAGAGCAACGTGAGTCGATTTCAACTTGATTTCGCCCTGCGCGCCTGCCGGTATAGGAAATACCAATACACCAAAAAGCAGGGCGAAGAGAAGCCACTTGCGCATGAATGGACCTCCAGAGATAAGGAACTTGCCGCTCCTGCCATCGGCTGGCAGCCAGGCGGGACGTGTTTTTATGCTTTCGATACCCCGTAATCTTATCACGCAATGGAATCGAGTTTAATACTACAAAACACACCAGCTTGGTAGCAGAATGTCATCCCTATGCCGGGCGAATGGACCTGACGAGCTGCCAGCAGGCCCAGTTGGCGGGTGTTGAAATGCCATGTTTACCGGCAGTCTCCACCACGGCCCCACAGATGGCGTCGATTTCGGTTGGAGCACCTCTAAGCACATCCTGCAGCATCGACGAGCGGTTGGATGCGGTCCTGCGGGCCACATCTTCGGCTGCAGCGGCCGGATCGGCGAACGGCAGGTCGATGTTCTCGGCTTTTGCCACCTGGGACGTTTCCACGGCCAGGGCCTTCATCATTTCATGGGCGGAAGGTCGCTCGAGCAGCTCTCCATTCGGGACGCGCAGGAGGGCGGTCAAAGGGTTGATCGCGGAGTTGATCACCAATTTCCCCCAGATCAGGGATTGTGCATTATCGACGGTCTGGACGTTGAAGTTTGCGGACCGAAGCGCCTCCTCTAAC
>JBLMZU010000032.1:0-3564 GCA_050258995.1 Bacteroidota bacterium | reverse complement strand
AGGGGTTATACGGCATTAGATTAAATCCATCTTGATCCTACCCACTGTGAATATTTTACAGATTTTCTCTCCACACGTCATGTGTTGTTTGTCATAAAAGCTGGTCAGGTGACTGTTTTCCGTCACGGGTGTGTATGAACGGGTGCTAATTCACCGTCAGCCAAGACCAATGCGAAACATTTCCTGCTTGTGCTTATATTCAAGCTCTCTATGCAGGGGGATCAAGGATCTAATGTTGATCGAACAGGAGAGTTTATAGCGCATATAACTATCTTTGTTTATAAGTGATTTGCTGCTTGGGTAGAGCAGACTTTTCAATTTTGAAAAGTTCGGCCAATAGGGGGTATTTGAGCCGTCCATTTCGTCGCCCGGAAGGGGACCCCCCTTAATCATGTTTTATCCTGTCCCGTGTAATTGAAAGAACATCGATTTACGCGGAGGCATACTATGAAGTTCATCAAGATCGTGAAAAAGCACAAGTTTTTGTGGCTGTCGATCACCCTTTTCCTGGTGGTCGGTTTTACCTCGTTCCGGGTTCAGGCATATCAGGGGAGGACAATCGTCGATCCCAAGCCACTGGATACTATTTATCCTATCCGGGATGAGAATGCCCCTGTTCTGGTGTCTCTGGCAGCCATCTACGCGCCAATGGACACTCAAGAGAGCTGGTCCAGGATGGTTTGCGCCGGCATGACCGAGGGTGGGTGCGATTACTTCAAGGCGAACCAGGCAGAAAAGGTATGGAATGAACAGTTTGGGAATGCCGCCAGTACGACCGGTTTTGTTGCCGCTACCACAACCATTGATGATACTCATCAGGTATGGAAGGCCCAAACAACAGTTTTCACTAAAGGCCCCAATGATAAACATGCAAAGGAGAATACCTTTGATGTTTATGTTCTTGTTCAGCGCGGCAATGACCAGAAATGGTATTTGGACCGTGTGCTCGTTGGACCAGGAATTGCCCAGTAGGTGAGATAACGGTCGTTGCTTGAAAACAGGACATTCCCTGCAGGCATTTTGAACTTATTCTGGCCTTGCGTTGGTCCTGCTTTCGTGCCCGGCCCAGACTCTACCCAGTTGCCGCCTACACAAGCCATTAGATGTTTGGTCAAAAGATCATAAGGACAGTATGCACCGGTATGAACATAAGACCCCTCCAATTCCCTATCTTGATCTCCCTCGTCCTCCTTCTCTCCCTGCCAACTATAAGAAGCGAGGTTCACGCAAAAGAACCGATTCCTGACCCTGAAACGGCTGCCACTGGTTCTGCCTCGCTTACTTTTTGCCAAAAATTGCAGATTTCCCATACGGGCGCAGTTTGCGAATCACCCTATGGCTCCCTCGCGCGCCTGGACTTCCCCCGGGTAGATCTGGAAAGCGTGATCGCCGGCAAACAATTCCTTCCCGGCCAGGAAGCCACCTTTTCAGCAAGAGACCGGGTGATTGGAAACAGGCAGTATCGCAATCTCCGCTTTGTTCTTCGATGGGAATCTACAACGCCCGACTTCCTGCAGGTCTATCTGGCTGATATCGCGCCATCCTGGGAAGATCATGGCGTTCCATACCGCCTGCTCTGGCGCGCTAGCTATGAAACCTGTGCAGCAGAGTCATGTGAACACTGGACAAAGGTTGAAGATCGGGGAGAGTATCTGCCTTCCGATGTTCCGGGCCTTCCAAAAGACCTGGCGGCCGACAGCAATTTCAACGGCGTTCCCGCTTCATTCTGGAATACTAACCTGGCGGAGAAATGATGTTCTTTTTCCTGTTTCCACTGGTCATTGCTCTTTCACTCTACGACCTGAAGTATCGGAGGATCCCAAACTGGATCACTCTGCCGCTCATGCTTGTGGGGTTCTTTGCCAGCTTCCCCGGCAATCCTATTCTCTGGATCGCGTCTGCCATGATCTTTTCGGCCTGGAAATCCGGTTTTATGGGTGGCGGAGATGCGAAACTGTGGATTGGGTTGGTGTGGTGTCTCTATTCTATTTCCCAGAACATTGTTGTTTTGATGTTCACCTCCCTGATGATCACCGCGATCGCTCAGCTCCTGGTCCGCTTCCTTTCCACGAAAAAGCTGTCAATTGGGTTCAGGACTGCCGGCGCATGGCGGGCTGTAGTGTTCATGGGGCTTTTGGCTTATCTCAGTTAAAGATGGTGACGATGTCAGCCTTTGATAAATGGATCCAAAAATCCCATCCCGAGCTTTTGATGGAATTTCGTAAGCTCCCGAAAGCCAGGAAAACACAGACCTTTTGGGATTGGGTTCGTAAGAACCATCCTGGCGTAATTCTCAAAGAGTGGCCAGCTGTGGCAAAAATCCGGGCACGCCACCTGCTACCGGAGCCAGAACATGAGTAAAGACATATTTATTCTTGCGAAGCAGATGGCTGGTAAGCAGAACCCAATTGTCACCGCCTTGCTCTACGAGTTCTGCCCGGCTGCGGCGCACTGGTATGTCAGAGGAGCAGAACCGCAGGAGGTCTTCGATGTCGTATGGAAGGCTTTTGAAGATTATGCAACAGGCAAATCTCTGCGTGAGTGCCTGGATGGGTATGGCCTTTCCACACTGGTGCCCAATATCAGGACCTATATGGATAAGGTCAAGGCAATCCGCAGCCAGTATTCCAGGGATGGTGCTGCGCCGGAAGTGAGCCATTATATGGAGGAGCCGTTCGGCAGCAGATTCGGCTTGCAGAACCAGCTGAATGCTCTTGGTTGCACGTTGGGAGATCTGAAGCACTATGTTCGCGTCTGGCATGTTTTGATGCGTGACTGGAAATCCAACATGAAAATGAGCGCCAGGACTTCAGATGAACGGATTTTCCAGTTGTTCACTGTTTCCCTGTCCGTTCCTGGAATGACATCAACGCTTCGAGCTTACTTTCCTGTGTGGGGCTGGGAGGTCCGAACGGGGGTGGCCAGGATGATCTATCTTGGACTTTTAGTGTCAAATCGCAGGCAGCCCATGATTCGTTTTTCGCTGGTCCAGAACAGCGATCGCATTGGTGAGAAACCGTGGCCGCATCATGGGAAACCAATGGTCTTTGGGCTGGATCGTGACATGGGCTATGCTGATGCGATTTCTGTCAATGTCCATCAGGCTTTGAAGCTGGTACCGCGTTGGCATGAGGAAGCCCGGGTAGGGCGAAACCGTCCGGTCGGCTTGGATGACACTGAGCTTTGCCGCTTTTGCGGCTACAAATCCCTGTGTTACGGCAAGATAGGTGAACTTCAAATAGTACCGAGAAATCAGGTAATTCTGGATGAGGCTCTGGAGCAGCTGACCAATGAAACCGTCCGGGAACGGCAGTTCTCGACTCGCAACAGGACACCGGCTGTAGAGGCATCCCATGACTAAACAGAAAGATTGGAAGGCCATTGTTCGGCGCGCTGGCGCTGTTCTCATTCTGGGGTTGTCACTTGGCTTCATGATGTTCATATCTCTAGGTGGTCCTGCCCCTATCGTGTATGCCGGTGGCGGCACACCGGTACCCCACCCAGATCCGACTCCTACACCCCAGCCTCCCTCGGGCAATGTACTCGTTACTTCTGTATCCAAGG
>JBLMZU010000031.1:0-11432 GCA_050258995.1 Bacteroidota bacterium | reverse complement strand
AGTGGGCCAAGTGGGCCTACAAGCACTACCCGATCTATGAAGAGCTGGCAGCCGGGCCGCCGATGGTCAACGCCTACAACCTGGCGATCAAGGATATTTCCCACCCGCCGGTCATTTACCGCATCCTGCGGGAGGACGGGCGCATCCTGGTCAACGCCTGGGACGAGATCCTGGTGGATGACGTGCGAGTGATGGTCCACGACGAGCAGGGGAGGCTGGTGGAAGCCGGGAATGCACACCAGTTTCAGAAGGACTGGTGGGAATACACACCCAGGACCACAGGCAGGGTCTCTACCGTTGCCTGGGACCTGCCGGGCAACAAGGTGCGGATGGAGCTCGTGGATGACCAGGAATAGATGAAATTGGATCCTCTTATTTGAGAACTGCCCGCCGAGCGCGCTCGGCGGGCAGTTTTATCCCGGCGAGCTGCACCCTGTGCAGGCTATCCCAGCGCTGAAACCTTTCATGCCTCCTCCCCATTCTCTTTGCAATCCAATCCTCCATCAGACCAGCTCATTCCCTCCCGAAGGGAATTGCACAAAAGGGACAGAAGACGTTGTTTTTTTGTCCATATCGGCAGAAGATAAGGTCCCTTTTTGTTCTTATCGGAAAAATGGGGATTGCATTTCGGCGTTAATTCCGTATAATATGCCCGTCTTTGTTGCCATATCCAACCATTCTTATCGGTGTAACGTCTCATCACTACCAAAGGAGGTCGCCCGGAATAAAGTACACCATTTGTACCCCGACAGCTTATTTTTTCCGACCAACCCTATTTTTCCCAAGGAGAGAGAGAAATGAGATCGAAGTGGTTTATATTGCTGTCTGCGCTTGCCATGGTGGGGATCCTTATGTCGGCATGCGCCCCGCAGGCTACCCAGGCACCCGCAGCGACCGACATGCCGGCGACCAGTGCCCCCCAGGCAACGGAAGCAGCCGCTGCCACACAGGCGCCGGCGACCGAAGCCTCTGCTGCGACACAAGCCCCGGCAGCCAGCGGTTCAAACGAAGGTGAAGTCGATATCGTCGCCTGGCCGGGTTACATCGAGCGCGGCGCCAACGATCCCAACTACGACTGGGTAACCGATTTTGAAAAGCAGACGGGCTGCAAGGTCAACGTCAAGGATGCGGCCACCTCCGATGAAATGGTATCCCTGATGTCCTCCGGCGGCTATGATCTCGTCACCGCCTCCGGTGATTCCAGCCTGCGCATGATCTACGGCAAGGTGGTGCAGCCGATCGACATCACCAAAATCCCTTCCTATAAGACGGTTGACGAGCGCCTCCAGAATGCCCCCTGGCATACGGTCGACAACGTTCATTATGGCGTTCCCTACCAGTGGGGGCCGAACGTCCTGATGTACAACACAAAGGCCTTCGGGGACAAGGCGCCCACCTCCTGGAACGTCGTGTTCGAGGAGCAGACGCTGCCTGACGGCAAGTCCAACAAGGACCGCGTCCAGGCCTACTCCGGCCCGATCTATATTGCGGATGCGGCCCTGTATCTGATGGCCCACAAGCCCGAATTGGGCATCAAGGATCCGTACGAGCTGAACGAAGCCCAGTTTGCCGCCGCCCTCGACCTGCTCAAGCAGCAGCGCCAGATCGTTCCCAAGTACTGGGGCGACTACCTGATCCAGGTGGAAGACTTCAAGAGCGAAGGCTTCGTGGCTTCGTCCTCCTGGCCGCTGCAGGTCAACCTGCTCAAGGCCGATAAACAGCCCATCGACAGCACCATCCCGACGGAAGGTGCCACGGGCTGGGCCGATACCACCATGATGGCGGCCAACGCCCCCCACCCACAGTGCGCCTATCTGTGGCTCGAGCATTCCATCCAGCCCAAGGTCCAGGCGGATGTGGCCTCCTGGTTCGGCTCCAACCCGTCCGTGCCGGCTGCCTGTGAGAAGGGCGTCAGCACGACCTATGACGCTGCCGGCGGCTGCGATGCCACTGGCTACAACACCTTCGACAAGGTCTACTTCTGGAAGACCCCGATCGCCGACTGCGGCAACGGCAGTTCCGACTGCGTCACGTATGACCGCTGGACGGAAGAGTTCACGTCAATCGTAGGGCAGTAATTTCTTGCATCGTACCAGGGACACGGTGAGGGGCCGTGTCCCTCTTTCATGGGTGAGGGCACGACATGAGCGAATCAGCAATCCTGTTTAAGAATGTGAGCCGTTATTTCGGGGAAGTCCGGGCGGTGGACAATATTGAGCTCGAGATTCAGGATGGGGAATTCTTTTCGATGCTGGGCCCGTCCGGGTCCGGCAAGACGACCTGCTTGCGGATGATCGCCGGGTTCGACCGGCCCACATCCGGCCAGATCCTTTTATATGGGCAGGATGTTTCCAACCTGCCTCCCTATGAGCGCTCCGTCAACACGGTGTTCCAGGACTACGCGCTCTTCCCACACATGACCGTGGACGAGAATATCGGCTACGGCCTGATGATCAAGGGTGTGCCGAAGGAGGAGCGCACGAAGCGCGTGGACGCCATGCTCGACCTGGTCCGCCTGCCCGGCTTCGGATACCGCAAGCCGTCCCAGCTCTCCGGCGGACAGCGCCAGCGGGTCGCCCTGGCCCGGGCCCTGATCAACCACCCCAAGGTCCTTCTTCTCGACGAGCCGCTCGGCGCCCTGGACCTGAAGCTGCGCCAACAGATGCAGGTGGAGCTCAAGAACATACAACGAGAGGTCGGCATCACCTTTATCTTCGTCACGCACGACCAGGAGGAGGCGCTCACGATGAGCGACCGGATCTCCGTCTTCAGCCAGGGCCGGATCGAACAGGTGGGCAATCCGGCCGATGTGTACGAGCACCCGTCCACGCAGTTTGTCGCCGGGTTTGTCGGCGCATCCAACCTGGTCTCCGGAGAGGTGGCCCAGCGGATCACCGGCTCGCCTCAGCGCTTCTCGGTCCGCCCTGAAAAGATCCATCTCGCCAGCCTGGATGAAAAGATCCAGGACGACATGTTCTGTGCCGATGGCCGGATCCGGGATATTGTGTACCTGGGCCTGTTCACCCGCTATCTGGTGGAGCTGGATGGCGGCGGCGACCTGGTGGTCGTCGAGCAAAATCTCAAGACCACCTCCATGGACGTCACCCAGGCCAAGGACCGGCGAGTGCGCCTGCTGTGGAAGAAAGAGCACGTCAGCTACGTGGGAGACTAACATGCTGAACCGGATCTCCACCTATTTTTACCGGCGTCCCAGGCTGGTGATGGCGCTGTTCCTGGTGCCTCCCCTGGTCTGGTTCCTGGCCGTCTACATCGGCTCGCTGATCACCCTGCTGATCAACAGCTTCTTCTACCTGGATGGATTCAC
This sequence comes from Bacteroidota bacterium, assembly GCA_050258995.1. Taxonomy (GTDB): domain Bacteria; phylum Chloroflexota; class Anaerolineae; order Anaerolineales; family Villigracilaceae; genus Defluviilinea. Next base: position 8,107 of record JBLMZU010000031.1, on the reverse strand, counting down.
CGGCCAGGTGGTGCGCCAGTTCACGTTGCGGACCTATGAAAAGCTGCTCCTGCCCACCAACCTGCAGATCTTCTTCCGCACCACGCTCATGGCCATCCTGGTGACGATCGCCTGCGTCATCATCGCCTTCCCGGTGGCGTACTATGTCGCCCGCTTCGCCCAGCCGCGCTGGAAGACCTTCCTGTATGTGCTCGTCACCCTGCCGTTGTGGACCAGCTACGTGGTGCGCGTCTATTCCTGGAAGCTGATCCTGGCCCAGGAGGGCATCATCTCCTGGGTGGCGCAGCTCCTGCACGTGGACGGGCTGCTGAAGCTGTACCTGAGCAATCACATCGTCGGGGGCCCTTCACTGTCCGTTTCCCCGACCGGCATTTTTCTCGTCTTTGTGTATATCTGGCTGCCCTACATGATCATCCCCATCCAGACGGCCCTGGAGCGGGTGCCGAAGTCCCTGCTGGAGGCCTCCTCCGACCTGGGCGCCACGCCCGGGCAGACCTTTCGCAACGTGATCCTGCCGCTCTCCTTCCCGGGCGTGGTGGCCGGCTCCATCTTCACCTTCTCGCTGACCCTCGGCGACTTTATCGTCCCGCAGCTCTTTGGCACCTCCAGTTTTTACATCGGCAAGGCGGTGCTGACCTACCAGGGCACCTCCGGCAACATCCCCCTGGCAGCCGCCTTTACCATGGGACCCATTGTGATCATGATCGTCTACCTGCTGATCGCCCGCAGGCTGGGAGCTTTCGATGCGCTCTAAAAAATCAACCTCCGATTCCTCGATCGAACGCTCTCCCTGGTTCGTGACCTTCGGCGCCGTTGCGGGCCTGCTCTTTTTGCACATCCCGCTGCTGTTGATCTTCCTCTACGCCTTCACCACCGACGAGTCGGCCTACACCTTTCCCCCGCCCGGCCTGACGTTGAAATGGTTCCCGCAGGCCATCGCCAACCAGGCCATGCAGGAGGCGCTGTTTCTGACCCTGCGCGTGGCGCTCCTGGCCACCCTGGTGGCGCTCATTCTTGGAACGCTGGCGGCTGCAGCCGTCTACCGTTTCAACTTCTTCGGCAAGGAAGCCATCTCGTTCATCCTGATCCTGCCGCTGGCCCTGCCCGGCATTGTGACCGGCATTGCCATGCGCTCGGCCATCAGCCTGCTGCATATTCCCTTCACCTTCTGGACGATCGTGATCGGCCATGCCACCTTCTGTGTGGTGGTGGTGTACAACAACGTGATCGCCCGCTTCCGGCGCTCGAGCAACTCCATGATCGAAGCCTCCATGGACCTGGGCGCCAATTCCTTCCAGACCTTCTGGCACGTGGTGCTGCCCAACATGAGCTCGGCCCTGCTGGCCGGCGCCATCCTGGCCTTTTCCCTCTCGTTCGACGAAGTGATCGTCACCACCTTCACAGCCGGCAACCAGCAGACCCTGCCGATCTGGATCTTCTCGCAAATGCTCAAGCCGCGCAACCGTCCCATTACCAATGTGACAGCGCTGCTGGTTGTCCTGATCACCGTCATTCCCATCATCATCGCCCAGCGCATCGTCGCCCAGAATTCAGATACCGAAGGGGGAGGCAAGTGAGACAGGCGACATTCACCCGCCTATGTCACCCCCAAATCTTATTAAAATTCTCATCCTGAAAAGATTGACATCCTCGGGTAACCGTTTACAATTGTTTTTCATACTCTTAAAGGAGATCTCTATCGCAAGAATTGCACAAGCGAAGCAGTCCCTTCAGGGACGAGTTGAATGAAGAAATACTTGTGCCCGCTTTCTAATTTACGCCACGAATAAAATCTGGCTTCCGCCGCCCTCCAACTCAGACTTGGTGAGGCGGCGGGACTGCTTAACGCAATTGCAGTCAACACAGTGGTTCAGAGCTGTTGTGCTTTGGCTGTTTTTGTTTGCGACAACCTGGAGACTTCGGAAGTCTTTCTCCCAGTACGGATGTTGCAGGAACGCCAACAAGACTTCCGAAGTCCGTTTTTTTGTGTTGCAGCCCTGGTGCACGACGCCGGGGACTATTCTGGGCGAAATGCCTTCACCAACAAGAAAGGAAAGAATGACCGGTCAGTTTTATTCCCATCTAAACCCGAAATGTAGCTCGGGCGAGTTCGAAGAAAAAGGCGGTTGCGGTGTATTTGCCCGCGAGCCGATCAAGAAGGGCGAGTTGATCTGCCTGTGGGGCGGGCGCATTGTGACTGCAGAGGAGCTGGATCCCCATATGCAGTTCTTCACCCAGCGCATCCTGCAGGTCGAGGAAGGTTTCTACCTGGAGACGCCCTTCCCTCTGGAACCCAGCGATTGTTTTAACCATTCCTGCGATCCGAATGTCGGCTTTTCAGGTCAGATCGGGCTGGTAGCCATGCGTGATATTCACGCCGGCGAGGAAATCACGTTTGATTACGCCATGTGCGACGGGTCGGTCTACGACGAGTTCACCTGCTATTGCGGCAGCGAAAACTGCCGCAGTCAGGTCAAAGGCAGCGACTGGTCCCGTCCGGAATTGTGGGAGAGATATGACGGCTACTTCATGCCGTATCTGGCAAGGCGCATCGAGGCGCTCAAAGCCAAAGTACAGGCGGGCGCATAATCCAGGCCGCGCCATGCGGCGACAGGACAACCGGACACGGATTGCAGGTACAATCAGCGCAATCCGTGTCTATGTTTTTTAAATCCTTTGCATTTCGAATTTATCTTGTCGCCCTGGTGCTGCGTGTGATCCCCGTGCTCCTGTCACACGGACTGGGGATCGGGCTCGACGACATGTTCCAGTATGACATGCTGGCCCGCAGCCTTGCCGCCGGGAACGGCTTCCGCTGGTATGCCCAGCCGGACCTGAACCTGATCGCCCCCTATGTAAAATTCGATCTCTCCACCGTGGACTACGACCCGGTCCGCGGCGTGCCCACTTCATTCCGCGCCCCGCTCTATCCATCGTTCCTGGCCCTGGTCTATTTCCTCTTTGGCACCGGGTCCACCCGCTTCTTCGCCGCCCGCCTGGCACAGGCCATTTTACTGGGTGCACCGCTTGCCCCACTCACATATTGGGTATCCAAGCGCCTGTTCCCTCCTTCCCTTGCAGGGGATGGGCCCGGGGAAAGGTCCGCCCGCATCTCCGCCTGGGTCATCGCCTGCTACCCGATGCTGCTCGTCTACCCGCTCGGCCTCGGCACCGAGAATCCCTTCTTCGTCCTGCTGCTCGCCTCTTTCCTCTTCCTCCTGCTCTCCCTCCAACAGCCCACTACCTCTCGCCTCCTGCTTGCCGGTTTCCTGCTCGGCCTGACCGCCCTGACCCGCTCCGTCATCCTGCCCTTCGCCGTGGCCGCCTTCTGTCTTCTGTTCTACGTGCATCGCAAACGTGCCCTGCTTTTCATCCTGGCCCTGGCCATCACCATCACCCCCTGGATCGTCCGCAACTCGCTGCTGCACCACAAACTGACCGGCATCGAGACCTCGATGGGCTACAACCTGTACCTCGGCTATCACCCGCAGGGAAACGGGTCCTTCGTCTTCGGTCCTTCGCTCGACCTGCTGACCATTCTCGACGATGCCCAGCGCGACCGGGTCGGGACGGAAAAGGCGATCGGGTTCATCAAGGCCCAGCCGCAGCGATTTATTCCCCTGGCGATCCATCGGCTTGGATTTTTCTTCGGGCTCGAGAAGAGGGTGTTGATGTATTTTTATTCGAACAATCTTCTCGGGCATGTCCCCCTGCCGGGCTTACTGTCCATTTCTGCCGTTTTGCTTCTGCCGTTTATCTTTGTTTCGCTCTCGGCCGCCCTGGGACTCGTCCATCTGCGCAACACACCGGAGCATATCCTGCTCGTACTTTTATTCATCGGTTATCTTCTCCCACACGTCCTAATCCTTTCGGAGGATCGTTTTCATCTTGCGCTGCTGCCCTATCTGGCCATCCTGGCTGCCGAGCTCTGGGTAAACGGATTTGCCCCGTTCAAACGCCGCTGGCATGATTCACAGGCCGGAAAGGTCCTTGTCATGATCGCCATCCTCTGCGCCTTCTGCCTGGTTGCAAACTGGGGCTTTGAGCTCAACCGCGATGCGGATAAAATAGCCCAGTTACTGGGGCCAAATGGAAACCAGACCTACTTCCCCTACTGATCGCTGTCCACTGCTTTCTGCCCATTGAGTACTGACATGAGATATCTCCTCGGCGAAAAACTTCACTTCGACTGGAAGGTCGTCACCATCACGGTCGTATCGACCCTGCTGCTGATGGTCGATGCCTATCACAACCTGACGGCGAATAAATACTGGGACCGCGTGATCCTCTATCTCGTCATCCCCATGATCGTGATCCTCCTGGTCTTTCGCGAGAACCCAAAGGAATACGGCTTTCAGCTTGGCGACTGGAAAGCCGGCCTGCTGCTGACAACCATCGGCATTTTGATCATGGCACCCATCATTTATTACCTGGGCCACGGCAATCCTTCCATGCAGGATTACTACAAACCCTACACGACCGGCCTGCCCTGGACCACCTTCCTGGACCTGATCGGCTGGGAATTCTTCTTCCGGGGCTGGATCCTGTTTGGCTATGCGCGCAGGTTTGGGCCGGAAGCGCTGTGGCTGCAGGCGGTCCCGTTCGCGCTGGCCCACATCGGCAAACCCGAAGTGGAAACGCTTTCGACCATCTTTGGCGGGTTCGCCTTCGGCTGGGTGGCCTACCGGACAAAATCCTTCGTCTGGCCCTTCCTGATCCACTGGTTCATTGCCACGTTTGTGATCGTCGTGGCAGCCGGGCTGATATAAGGGAACAGAATAAATGAGCACTTATCTCCTTCGTCCGGCTCGTGAGACAGATGCGCCCGCCATTAAACGCCTGATCCGTTCCGCCGGGATCAATCCCATGGATCTTGCCTGGAGGCGTTTCGTTGTCGCCGTCGATGAACAGGACCAGGTGATCGCCACCGGTCAGATCAAGCCCCATCAGAAAGGAGCCATCCTGGAGCTGGCTTCCATCGCCGTCGCCGAGGAGCATCGAGGTAAGGGCCTGGCGCGGGCAATCATCGAGCATCTGTTGAAGGACAGCCCTCGACCGTTGTATCTGACCTGCCGCTCCCGCTTGCAGCCGTTTTATCAAAAGTTCGGGTTTGGGACGCTTTCCTACCCAGAGATGCCGCGCTTTTACCGGCGCCTCAGCAGGCTGGCTGGGGTCTTTATAACAATCACCAGACAGGATGAGGCCGATGGCCTGTCTGTCATGAAGTTGCAGTAAAATACAACCAATGCAAAGTCTTAAATCCATCCTCTACATGGCTGCCGGCATACTATTGGGGCTTTTCCTTGCCGCCCTGGTCTGGGTGGTTGCCCGTACGCCGAGCGGGGAAGCAGTGACCCTGCGCCCGGTCCCCACCGATAAACCGATCGTCGTGCACGTCACCGGTGCGGTGCCACGTCCCGGGGTCTATGCGCTTCCCCAGGGCGCGCGCGTGCAGGATGCGATCTCTGCCGCGGGCGGGTTCCTGGCCGAGGCCGACAAGGCGAACATCAATCTCGCTCAGAAACTGGACGATGGCGAAAAGCTGGATATCGGCTACATCGAGGGGGCGTCTCCCGTGCTTGCCACGCCCCTGCCCGAGGTGGTTGCCACAACGACCGAGCTGGTCAACATCAACACGGCCACCGCCGCCGAGCTCGATTCGCTGCCGGGCATCGGTCCCACCACCGCGCAAAAGATCATCGATTACCGCACCCAGAACGGTCCCTTCGTCAGTACCGAGGATATCATCAACGTATCGGGGATTGGTCCTGCCTCCTATGAGCGCATCAAGGACTTGATCACGGTCGGGCAGTAATGCCCCTTGATCACTTCAGCCTGATTGCCCCCATTTATGCACGTGCCGGCTATCGCGCCATGGAGAAGATGCGCGAGGCTGCCGCGCTGCCCGTCCGCGGACGTCTCCTGGATGTCGGCGGCGGCACAGGGCGGGTTGCTGCTGCATTGTGCGGCCTGGTGGAGGAAGTGGTCGTCACCGACGTATCCATGGGGATGCTGAAAAAGACGGATCGTTCCACGCTCAAGCCTGCCTGCACCTTCTCCGAGTCTCTCCCGTTCCCGGGCGACTCCTTCGAGCGCCTCATCATGGTCGACGCGCTTCACCACGTCGTGGACCAGGCCACGACCGCCAGGGAAATGTTGCGAGTCCTCAAGCCAGGGGGATTGCTCGTGATCGAGGAACCGGATATCCGCACCTTCCCCGTAAAACTCATCGCCCTGGCCGAGAAGCTGCTCCTGATGAGGAGCCATTTCCTCTCCCCGGTGCAGATCGAATCGCTTTTCCCCCGTGCAGAAACAAGGATTTTGACTGCAGACTCGACGGCCTGGATCGTGGTGAAAAAGTCTTAAACGATCAGCCCGGCCAATCGACCGGGCTGAATTCTTTATTCCACTCGTCCATCCCACATGGACCAGGTGCAGCCTTCCTCCACAAAGAGCTGATTCGATTCCTCCGGTCCCCAGGTGCCTGGCTTGTACATGGGGAGCGGCTCCGTCGGTGAATCCCAGGTCTTGATGATCGGGTCGATGATGCCCCAGGCGGTCTCCACCTCGTCGGCCCGGGTAAAGAGCGAGGCGTCGCCCATCATGGCATCCAGGATGAGCCGCTCATAGGCTTCGGGCAGGGCGCTTTTCCCAAAGGCATCATCGTAATGAAATTCCATGTCCACCGAGCGCAGCTCCTCGACCGTATCCGGCACCTTCGCCTCGAAGCGCCAGTGGATGCCCTCATCCGGCTGCAGATACAGGACCAGCATATTCGGCGTCATTTCGCCCTGCTGGGAGGGGAACAGCAAATGCGGCGGACATTTGAACTCTATGGTGATCTGGGAAAGTTTTTCCTTCAAGTATTTACCCGAGCGCAGGTAAAAGGGAACCCCCTGCCAGCGCCAGTTGTTGATATACAGCCGGGCCGCGCCAAAGGTTGCCGTTGTGGAATTGGGATCCACACCCTCCTCCTGGCGGTAGCCTTCATACTGGGCGCGAACGGTGGCTTTTTTGACCTCCTCGCCGGTCATTGGTGTGATCGCGCTCAGCACCTTCACTTTTTCATTTCGCAGGGCACTGGCTTCGAATGCCACGGGCGGCTCCATGGCGACCAGCGTCAGCAGCTGGAGGAGGTGGTTTTGGAAAATATCCCGCCAGATACCGATCTTGTCATAGAACTTGCCGCGATGCTCCACGCCGATCTGTTCGGCGACCGTGATCTCCACGTGATCGATATAGTTCCGGTTCCATAGCGGCTCGAAGATCGTGTTGGCAAAGCGTGCCACAAGGATGTTCTGCACGGTCTCCTTGCCCAGGTAATGATCGATGCGATAGATCTGTTTTTCGTTCAGCACCTTGTGGATCTTATGATTGAGCTCCTTGGCCGACTCCAGGTCTGTGCCGAAGGGCTTTTCGATCACCACCCGGCGCCAGCCCTGCTCCTCCTTTAACTGCTTGCTTTTCCCCAGCAGGTCGACGATGTTCGAGAAGGCGCCCGGCGGGGTGGCCATATAGAATAGACGGTTGTCCCCCTCCCCCTTCCAGTCGTCCAGGAACTGGTTGAGCTGGATGAAATCCTCAAGGGTATAGCCGTGTCTTACATAATTAACATGGGAGGCAAAATCCTTCCATTCCTGCTCCGTGTATTCCTCGCCGGAGAATTGCTTCATCCCCTCCTGGAGATGCGAACGGAACGACTCGTCGTTAAAATCCGTACCGCCGTAGCCGACGATCCGCCACTGCTCCGGCATGCGATTCTTGCAGTACAGGCTGAACAGGGAGGGGATCAGCTTGCGCTGGGTCAGGTCGCCTGAGGCGCCGAAGATCACGATCGAAGTGGGAAATCCATTACCTTTGGTAGCCATACAGTAGAAGCCTCTTTACATGAATAGGAGAAAAGGAATTAAGCGTGCGGAGGGTCCGTTTCCTTCTTGACCGCGTGTCCGCCAAACTGGTTGCGCAGGGCGGCCAGCATGCGGGCCGTGTAGTTTTCCGAATCCCGGCTGGCAAAGCGCATCTGCAGGGCAAGCGTGATGATCGGAGCAGGCACAGCCATATCGATCGATTCGAACACGGTCCAGCGTCCTTCGCCGGAATCCTCGAC
>JBLMZU010000030.1:0-9240 GCA_050258995.1 Bacteroidota bacterium | reverse complement strand
CGCGGGCTGTGGGCCTGCAAGTGCGGCCTCCACATCCTTGCGCACCACGCGTCCGCCCGGACCGGTGCCCTGGACACGTGCGAGATCGATATTCCTGTCCCGGGCGATCTTCTTCGCCAGCGGGCTTGCCTTGACGGGACCCTCTGCAACGGGCGCGGCGGCCTGCTGAGCGGGAGCCGCAACCGGCTGAGCCTGAGGCGCAGCCTCCTCCTTCTGCTTTCCGCTCTCAGCCTTCTTTACTTCCGCCTTCTGCGCGCCGCCTTCCGCTTTGGGAGCATCCACCTTCTCCCCTGCCGCTCCCACGACCGCGATCGGCGCGTTGACAGGAACAACCGTCCCCTCGCCCACAATTTGTTCCAGCACCACACCGCTGGCGGAAGACTCAACTTCAACGGTGGCCTTGTCGGTTTCGATCTCGGCCAGCACATCGCCCTTGTTGATGTTTTCACCCACCTGCTTCACCCAGCGGACCAGCGTACCCTCCGCCATGTCGAAGCCGAGCTTGGGCATGTTAATAGTTTCAGCCATTATTTCAATACCTCCTTCACCGCCGCGACGATGTCAGGCACCTGCGGGAGCGCCGCCTGCTCGAGCGTACGGTTATAGGGAAGCGGGACTTCCTTCTGGGCCACGCGCAGGATGGGGGCATCGACATAATCGAATGCTTGCTCATACATGCGGCTGACCACTTCCGAGCCGACACCGTAGGACTTCCAGCCTTCTTCGACGACAATGGCGCGGTTGGTCTTCCTGAACGATTCGAGAACGGGCTCCATATCCAGTGGACGCAGGGTGCGCAGATCGACGATCTCAGCCGAGATGCCCTGGTTCGCCAGCTCGTCTGCAGCCTTCATCGAAAGCTCCAGGCCTTTGCAGTACGTGACGATGGTGACATCCGAGCCTTCTCGCTGGATCTTGGATTTTCCGATCGGAATGGTGTATTCGCCATCCGGGACTTCGCCGCGAACCTGGTACATGGTGGCGTGTTCGATGAACAGGACCGGATCATCCGAACGGATGGAGGACTTGAGCAATCCCTTGGCGTCTTCCGGCGTTCCGGGCGAAACGACTTTCAAACCCGGGAAATGGGCGAAGATCGCATCCGGGGTCTGGGAGTGGGTTGCGCCGAGCTGGCGTCCGCCGCCGCCCACGGCCCGGATCACCAGCGGCACCTTGAACTGCCCGCCAAACATATAGTGCAGCTTCGGCGCCTGGTTGACCACATAATCCATCGCCGAAAAGGCAAAGTTGATCGTCATTAATTCCGCAACCGGACGCTGACCGACCATTGCTGCGCCGATCGCCGCACCCACGATGGCATTCTCTGCAATCGGTGTATCCTTGATTCGGTCGGGACCATACTTGTCATAAAAGCCCTTGGTGACCGCGTAGGTCCCGCCCCACACGCCGACCTCTTCGCCCATAATGAAAACAGCGGGGTCGCGATCCATCTCTTCCATCAGTGCCTGCGAGATTGCCTCGCGCATCGTAATTTTAGCCATAATAATTCCTCGGAATTCGATATTCGAATATCCAGTATTCGATTCTCATTCAACGAATTGTCGAATATCGATTATCGAATTTAGTCTTCCACGTAAACGTTCGTGTACAGATCTTCCATGGCGGGCTCGGGAGACGTCTCCGCGAATTCGACCGCCTTGTTCACTTCGTCGTCCACCCGGCTGTCGATCTCATCCAGCGCCTTGGCGGAGACGGTCTTATTCTCCATGAGGTGTTTGCGGAAGATGCCGATCGGGTCGTTCTCCTGCCATTTCTTCACTTCCTCCTGCTTGCGATAGCGTTCCGGATCACCCATGGAGTGGCCACGGAAACGATAGGTATCGATCTCCAGGAGATAGGGCTGACCTTCGCTGCGAACCGTGTCAATGGCTGCCCTGGCAGCGTCATAGACCTTCATCACATCCATGCCGTCCACCTGGCCGTTCTTCATGCCATAGCCCTCCGCCTTCTGGCGGATCTCAGTGACGGCGGAAGCCCGTCCCACGGAAGTTCCCATGCCGTACTGGTTGTTCTCACAGACCCACAGCACGCGCAGACCCCAGGTCTTTGCCAGGTTCAACGCTTCATGGAAGTAGCCAATGTTCGTGGCGCCATCGCCGAACATGCAGATGGTCACGTTATCATTTTTCGCATACTGGTCCCCGAGCGCCAGGCCGGCCGCGATTGGCAGGTGACCGCCTACGATGGCGTGGCCGCCCCACATGTTCTTTTCCGTATCCGCCATGTGCATGGAGCCGCCCTTGCCCCTGGACATGCCGGTTGACTTGCCCAACAGCTCGGCCATGACCAGGTTGGCGGGGATGCCGCAGTTGATGGCGACACCGTGGTCACGATAGGCTGTGATCACCCGGTCACGCGGCTCGCGGGCGGCGATCAGCCCCGTTGAGACGGCCTCCTGGCCAATGTACAAATGCATGAAACCGCCGATCTTACCCGCCTGATACAGCTCAGCGCCGCGTTCCTCGACGCGGCGAATCAAAACCATTTGATGGTACAAATCCAACAATTGTTCTTTCTTCATTTCTACTCTCTCAAAATATATTTTTTCGTGCAGCCTTGGGACTGGGTCTTGTGCCGCGGAAATCCGTACACCCAACCTATTAAGGCTTATCTTCTCTTAGGGGAGATCCAGACAAAATAACATGGCGCTACCAGCGCCACGATATGCCTACCGCGTCTCACATAGACTGCCAACCCATATTCAACTGTAGATCTGCAATATGCGCCCGGCTTGAGTCCGAATGGGCAAGCGGTAAAACGTCTCTCCAGAAAAATTATAACAGAGATTTTCCGTCCACTTTTCTATCAAAGCCTATCAGTTTCAAAGTACAATACCGTTATGAACTGGCTTACCGGTGGAAAAAAGGGCGAAGCCAAACGCCTGATCAACCAGCTTTCAGATGTGACCCAGCGCGACAAGGCTGCCCAGGAACTGATCCGGCTCGGCGACGATGCGGTGGAACCGCTGATCGAAGCGCTCCAGACAAAGGACACCAGCCTGCTCCCGTACTACCAGCAGATCCTGGCCCGCATCCCTGGGGCAACTCCCCTGCTGGTCAAACTGCTCAAGAGCGCCCATCCGGTGATCCGCGGGCGGGTGGCCGAGGTGTTCATTCTCAGCCGGGACCGCTCTGCCGTTCCCGCCCTATTAGACGCAGTTCAGGGTGAATACTTTACCGTCCGCTCACGATCTGCTCTTGCATTGGGGAAAATAGGCGATCCAAAAGCCGTGCAGCCATTATTGGCCCTCTTGAAAGATCCAGAAGATGAGGTGCGCATCGCAGCCTGCCTGGCGCTTGGACAGTTCCGCAACCCATCCACCTTCGATGACATTGCCACGGTGCTCCTGGACGACCCGAAGATCGAGGTCCGCCAGGCTGCGGCGCGTGCGCTGGGAAACACCCAGAATCCGGGCGCCCTCCCCTACTTGATGGAGGCTCTCTGCGATTCCTTCTGGTGGTATGAGCGTGAAGCGGGAACAGGCGATCTTCTGCTGGCCATCGAAATGATGGGGAAAGTCGCCGTCGAGCCTCTGATCCGGGCTCTCCAGGACCGGGAGGGAACGGTACGCAAATTCGCTGCCATCCTGCTCGGTAAACTGGGCGATCCACGGGCCATTGAGCCGCTCAGCATGTCCCTGTATGACATGCACCACGAGGTCAGAAAGGCTTCAGCCGAGTCGCTGGCCATGTTCGGCGGGAGAAGCATTGAGGTCCTGTCTGAAGCGCTGCGCCATCCCGAGATGTGGATCCGCATCCACGCCATGATGGGATTGAGCCGGATCCAGGATCCCCGGGTCGCGCCCCTGCTGGTCCAGATGCTCAAGGACCCGGAGCGGGAAGTGCAAAAGCAGGCCGTCCGCTCGCTGGGGGAATTGAAGGATCCGCGCACGCTGCCTGTTCTGCAGCAGATCATGGCCGCCCGGGGCGATCGAGAGTTGCATGCGCTGGCAAAGGAAGCACTGGATAAAATAACTCCCCCAGGTTCTTAAAGACCCGGCGGTCTGTTTATGCCTGCATAAACACTTTGATGGTTCTGGCTCTGCGCCCGGGGGATATCTTGAATTTGGATAGGGTCTTGACTGCCTTACTTCGCAAAGCGGCCATCCTGGCTACGCCTTCCTTCCCTCCATGTCGAAACCCGGAAGGCGGGAGGCGTGCTCGAGCCAGTGCAGCAGCATGATCAGGATATAAACCGCAGCGAGATACATCAACGCGGCCGCCATGTAGGCACCGATCGGGTCATAGGTCCTGGCGGCGATGGACTTTGCTTTTGACATGACCTCGGGGATCGCGATCAGAAAGACCACGGCCGTGGACTTCAACAGGGACACCGGCTCGTTCGACCAGGCCGGGATGGCCAGCCGAAGCGCCTGGGGTAGGATCACATACCAGATCGTCTTCCATTTCGATAGGCCAATGGAGCGTCCTGCCATCATCTGGCCGTCGCCGATCGCCAGGATGGAGCCGCGCAGGTATTCGGCCTGATAGGCGCCGCTATTCAACGCCATGGCCAGGAAGGCCGAGAGCTCACGGGACAGCGTGATCCCGAGCCCGGGCAAGCCGTAATAGATCAGGAATAACTGCACCAGCAGCGGTGTACCGCGAAAGAGCTCAATGTAGCCGTAGGCCAGGCCGCGCCAGAATTTGTTCCCATACACACGTGCCAAAGAGGAAAGCAGTCCCAGCACAAAGCCGGCAGCCAGCCCCTGGATGGTGAGCCAGAGGGTTATGGCCATTCCCTGCAAAAGGTCGGGGAGATAGTGGATGAAGAGGGTAATAAAATTGTTCATGGATTGCCGCTCTTTTCCTTCTCCTTTTTTCCATACAGCTCGGTGATCTTCCACAGGAATTCCCGCGTGCGATCATGTTTGGGATGATAGAACAGGTCGTCCGGAGAGCCTTCCTCGACGATGCTGCCTTTTTCCATGAAAACGATGCGGTCGGCAACCTCGCGGGCAAATCCCATTTCATGGGTGACCACCAGCATGGTCATACGGTCACGGGCCAGTTTTTCCATCACGCCGAGCACTTCGCCGATCAGCTCCGGGTCCAGGGCAGAAGTGGGCTCGTCGAACAGCATGACGCGCGGGTCCATGGCCAGTGCCCGGGCGATGGCGACGCGCTGCTGCTGTCCACCGGACAGCTGGCCCGGATAATGGCTGGCGCGGTCGGCTAGCCCGACGCGGTTCAGCTCCTCCATGGCCTTTTCGCGTGCCTGTTCCTTGGGCATTTTTTTGACCTTGGTCAGGCCGATCATCACATTGTTTAGCGCGTTCAGATGATTGAAGAGCAGAAAGTTCTGGAAGACCATGCCGATATGCTGGCGGACTTCGTCGTGGTTATAGCCTTTTGCGGTGATGTCCCTACCGTCCAGGAACACCTGTCCCCCATCGTGCGGCGTGAGAAGGTTGATACAGCGGAGCAGGGTGCTTTTGCCGGTTCCGCTCGGTCCAATGATCACAATGGTCTCGCCCTGATTGACCTTCAGGTTGATATGCCTGAAGATGACATTTTCGCCGTAGATCTTTGTCAGGCTGCGTGTTTCTAAGATAGGGTTGTCCATTGGGATCTCCATCATGCATGAGTGGGCAATCTGGTGCGTTCAGAGAGGTAGTCAAGTCCACGGTTCGTCGCAAAGACGAGAACAAGGTAAATGAGAGCGGCCGCTCCGTACGCCAGGAACGGCTGCTGGGTTGTCGCAGAGAGCTGCTGTGCGCGTCGCAGGATCTCGGTCACACCCAGGGCGTACACCAGGGAGGAATCCTTCAAAACGATCGACGCCTCATTGGACCAGGCCGGGATCGCAATCCGAAGAGCCTGAGGCAGTACGACGTGGCGGATCGCTTGCATGCGGCTCATCCCCACCGCCCGGGCCGCGGTCATTTGTCCCGAGCCGACCGCCAGGAGCGCGCCGCGAAAGATCTCCATCTGATAGGCACTGCTGACAATGCCGAGGGAGAGGGATCCCGCCCAGAACGGCGAGATATCGATCGAGCCGGAGAGGATGAAATAAAGAATGAAGAGCAATACAATCGGAGGCACGCCGCGAAGCAAAATACTGTAGACCGATGCGATCCGGTTGAGAACCTTTCCCCCGTAGGTATGCACAAGCGCCATGAGCAGACCGATCACCAGGCCAAAGGGAAGCGCCACCAGGGTCACGCCAACCGTAACGATGGTCCCCAACAGGATGTAGTAGAAGAAGTTGCCCATGGTTCCCAAAGACAGGGACAGGCTGTAACGCCTGTCCCTGGAAATTTTATTGTGCGAAGTACTTCACCGCAAGCTTATCAATGAAACCTTCCGACTGCAATTGAGCGATGGTGTCATTGATGGCCTTCTTCAATTCCTTGTCGCCCTCGGGCAGGACGACGTTCACCGGCCCGGTGGAGAGCACACCGTGATAGACGATGTTCAAACCACCCAGTTGCTTGACGAGAGCCTGGGCCGGGACATAATCGGACATCATGACATCGATGCGGCCGTTCTTCAAGTCGAGCATCGCCTGGTCGACACGGTCGTAGCGGAAGAGGTTTTCCTCGGAAAGCAGCCCCTTGGCGACCAGGTTGTCCGTCAGCCAGGTGTCCTGGGTGGTGCCGGTCTGTACGCCGACCTTGTAGCTGGCAACATCTTCCGGCTTTTCAATCTTTCCCGTAAACCCATCGGCGACCGTGAACGAATCCTCCGAGGTGTAGTAGGCATCGGAGAAATCGATCATCTTATCCCGCTCTGCCGAATAGTTGAACGCGGAAATGGAGGCATCGATCTTGCCTCCCTGGACGGATGCGATCAGGCTGTCGAAGGGCATATCGACCCATTCCACTTTCACGCCCAGCCGGTTGGCAAGCTCGTTCATCAGCTCAATATCGAAACCGACCTTGTTGCCATTCGAATCCACCGATTCAAAGGGCGGATAATCTGCAGAAGTTCCAACCTTGATCACGCCGGCCTTCTTGATCGCTTCCAGGTGATTTGCCGAGCCATTACCACAGGCGGTCAACACTAGGCTTAGCGCTACAAGGATTGAAACAAAAATCACACTACGCTTCATAAACTATCCTTTCTTTATCGTGTTGTGAAAGATAAACGACCCAAAAAACAGGACGTGGGATTTCAATATACGAGCCGCGAATGGGGGAAACAAGTGAAGATTGTCATACAGATTCTCTTCTCCCATCCTGATTTATCCCAGATCGAGCTTTCCAGGCCAGCCCGCGCTGCCTGTGCCTCAAAAAAGGACCTGGCAGCTCGCCAGGTCCTTTCGCTTAGTGGTGATCCAACTCTGATGGATTACTTCCCGAGGGGGAGGGTCCCGCAGCCGGCGCGTTCCGGCGGCTGACCTGCCACCCCACAATCGTCATGACCAGGAACCAGCCCAGAACAAGGATCGGGATCCAGATCGATCCGGCGCTTGTACCTGCCTCCTCCAAAAGATTCATTGAAAACATGTTTGCCTCCATGCAGGATGATTGCAATATTTATACGTGAAGAGGGACCGGATGTCAATTCCGGATGGCCGTCCAGTCTGCTACTTTCTCCGGCCGCCTTTCAATTCATCCTGCAGCTTTTCCAGCCCGTCCCAATCCTCCTTCGCAGCAAGCTCTGCCTGTTCGATCCAGCCTTCCGGCCTCATCATTTGCAGCCCGGCTTCGTTCAGCACACTTTTTACTTTTGCAGGATCCGAATTCGCCAGGGAATCGAAGCTTGTGATCCCGGCCTCGTTTAGGACTCCGGCCACTTTTGGTCCGATCCCTTCAATTTGGGTCAGGTCATCCTCGGCTTTTTCCCTTTTAGGGGAGGCAGATGCATGGGATTGCTCCTGTTCTTTCTGTTGTTTTGACTCTTCTTTTGACTGTTTCTTCGACTGCTGAACGATCCACCAGATAATCAGCGCCAGGGCAACCAGCACCACAAGCAAATACCAGATCCAGCTTGTGGAATTGGTGTCAGCTTCCTGGAAAACGGGCCCCAAAAACATACGCACCTCCTCAAAAGAATAGTGTTAACTATCTATACCGGAATAGCGCGCTTTTATGATGGTTCCAGGCAGTTCAATCAAGCCACCGTTGCAGGAGAACTCCATGAAATTACGCCCACTACTGATTGTGATCATTGTCATCCTGGCGGGGATCGTCCTGGCCAGCTTCCTGATGCCAGATGCGCCGGCCAGCGCATACTACCGGGGTGCCGTGCGTCCCCTGGTCATCGCCCACCAGGGGGGCGACGGCATCCGTCCGGGAGATACCCTGGCTGCTTTCGAAAATGCCGCCAGGATCGGCGCCGACGTGCTGGAAATGGACGCGCACATCACCCGGGATGGGCAGATCGTCCTGATGCACGATGAAAACGTGGACCGCACCACGGATGGCACAGGTCTTATCGAGGAGAAAACCCTAGCCGAATTACAGCAGCTTGACGCAGCCTACAAATGGTCGAATGACGGGGGCAAAACATTTCCCTATCGCGGCCAGGGGATTCGGGTCCCCACACTGGAGGAACTCTTCGAAAAATATCCCTATATGCGGTATGTGATCGAGATCAAGCTCACGCAGAATCCGATCGACAAGCCGTTATGCGATCTGATCCGTAAACATAAGATCCAGGGCCAGGTGGTGATCGCCTCCTTCCACGATGAGGCGATGCAGAGATTCCGCCAGACCTGCCCGGAAGTGGCCACCTCCGCCTCCCGCGGGGAGGTCACGAAATTTGTCCTGCTCGGCAAGGTCTTCCTGGGCGGACTGGTCACACCGGCATACGAATCCATCCAGCCGCCGTATGACCCCAGGGAATCCATGAATATTCCCATCATGACCCGGCGCTTCATCCGCGAGGCCCATGCCAAGAACCTGGCCGTCGAGCCCTGGACGGTGGACGACCCCGGGTTGATGAAGCAATACATTCAATGGGGCGTGGATGGGATCATGACCGACCGGCCGGATCTGATGATCGAGGTTTTGAAGGAAATGGGGAGTCGCTAGATTGCTAATTGGTACAAAGGGAAACGCATAAACACCAGAAGGGCGATGGGAGGTTCACATCATCGCCCTTCTGCTTTGTACTCTCTCTTATCTATTCTCTGTTTGTTCCCCGCCTTACTCCATCCAAACCGTTCGGTCTTCAAAGGACGGACGTGTAGGGTATTCCGCGGCAAATTCAGGATACCCGATGTAAACAAACCCGACGATATGCTGGTCCGGCTGGAAGCCCAGGAACTGCT
>JBLMZU010000029.1:0-4101 GCA_050258995.1 Bacteroidota bacterium | reverse complement strand
GTTTCCTCCATCCAGTTCAGCCCGGATGGCAGGCTTCTTGCCACGGGCAGTGACGACAATACGGCAAAGCTGTGGGACGTCCGAACCGGTGAGGAAGTGCTCAGCCTGCCGGGGAGCGAGGGAGGCGTGTCAGGCGTGGCGTTTGACCCGGCCGATGGGGGAATGCAGCTCGCCGTCGCAGGCCATGATGGCATCGTGCGCCTGTTCCTTTTAAAGATCGATGATTTGCTGGCACTGGCGCAATCCCGTATCACACGACCGCTCACTACTGAGGAATGTAAAAAATATCTACATGTAGACGCGTGCCCGGGGCAGCCATAATTACTCTTTAAAGTAAAGCCTGCGCCAGGTTTGACCTGGTGCAGGCATGTTCGCTACTCATGGCGGAGAACGCGTAAATGTCAGGAGATTCTCGGCCTGATCTTCATGGGCATTCCATATTTCGGACGCATGGTGATAGCCATCCGTCCTTCATCGGATTGCTTCGGTGATTCGGTTGAATCATACTTCTGTACCATCATCGCCAGTAGCAGTTGTCCTTCCATCAGTGCAAAATGGTTGCCGATGCACATGTGCGGTCCACTCAGGAAGGGCATGTAGGCATTGCGGTTGAGGGAAGCTTTGTTTTCCGGAAGGAATCGCTCGGGGTGGAACTCCAGCGGATCCGGCCAGTAGACAGGGTGGCGATGGATGTTTCGGATGACGATCGAGACAAGATCTCCTTTTGGAATGGAGGCTCCCCCAAGCTCGGTTGGTGCAAAGGCGACCCGCACGGTCATCGGTACCGGCGGATAAAGACGCATCGTCTCCTCGATGACGGCCAGCGTGTAGGGCAGGCTCGGCATATCGTCTGACTGTACGTCGTGACCCAACGCGTCCACTTCTGACCGGAGCTTGGCCAGTACATCAGGATATTTGTTAAGCGCATGCCAGGCCCATGTCAGGGCAAGAGCCGTGGTCTCGTGACCGGCGCCATAGATGCCGGAGACCTCATCCCGGACCTGTTGATCGTTCATCTTCTCGCCGGTATCTGCGTCCTGAGCTTCGATTAACATTTCCAGCAGGTCATTTTTTCGCACGCCCTGCGCAAGGGCGGCGCGGCGCTCGTGGATCAAGCGGAACAGGTAATCGTCCAGTTTTGCCCGCTGCTCCCAAAACCTTTTGTGGGAGGGAATGATTGTCCAGCGGGCGGGCAAGGCGAAGGGGTTGCCTGCGCGTCCGGCGATGAACTCGAGCGAAGAATCCACCACACCACCTATTCGATCCACTTCCCGAAAAATATCGTAGCTAAACATGGTGCGGTTGATGATGTCCAGGGTAACCAGCTTCATCTCCTTTGTGAGCTCGACGGTGAAATCAGGTGCAAGATGCGACCACCGCTCCAGCATCGCCTCCCCCGCGGACTGCATCTTGTCTCCCATCGCAGTGATATTGGAGCGATGAAAAACCGGCTGCATCATACGGCGCTTCAACAGCCAGCTATCCCCATCGATGGTGATCAGGCTGAGACCGAGAATATAGGTCAGCGGCGTGCCGCCCTCAAAGCTTTGTGAGCGCCGAAGGATATGTTTTCGTGTGGTCAGCGCTTCCTGCGCAAGCAGTGGGTCGGAGACCAGATGCATGATTCTGGGGCCCAGTCTGGTGACAAAATGGTCCCCGTAGGTTTTCCAGCTTTGTTCCAGAAAGGTGAGCGGATCGCGGTTAAACTCGCGAAATACGCCCAAAACAGGTGCCCCCTTGTAAAAAGGGGGAGTTTTCTCGTCACTTCTAACGGTTGCTTCCATCGTCAATTTCCTTTAGCTTCCAAAGTTGTCATCGATTATACTTTTCCAAGAATTAATTTTTGTAGAGAATCCATGGGCAATAAGCTTACACCCAAAGTCATTCTGGAAGGCACTCGCCTGACGTTCAAGACCGAAATCGCCTTCGAGCTGAACGAGCACCCGCGCGTCGTGGGGCCGCGCAGATACCGTTATCACTCACCACTGATCTCGGCCGAGTGGTGCACCTTCACCAACTACCCCTGGGGCCGCGGGCCGATCAACTTCGAGCCGCAGGAGGAATCGCTGGCGATGGAGACCTACGCCACCTGGGCCCGCATGTTCGAGCTGCAGAAATACTATTCCTGGATCGTGGACCGCTTCCACATCTCGACACAGGCATACCAGAAACTGGCCTATGACCGCGATTATGATTTCCGCTGGCTTGAGGAGAGATTGCGCCCTTTGAATTTTAGGCAGGTCTTTTGCACCCGTTCGCCGGAAAGCTTTGAAGCCGCGCGGGCAGAAAGATTAAAAGTCTCCGGCAATCCATCCCAATACAACGATTTGGATTCCTTTATCCGTGAGCAGAAGCTGATGCACGAGCTGATTGCCAGATCCCTGCTGCCCTGCCTGACGCTGGATATATCAGACAATAACATCCCGGGCGCAGTCGAGCGTGTGGCTGACTGGCTGGAGCAGACCGGCGGTCTCTCCATGCCCGATTAAAAGGTTTATAATTATCGAAGGAAAGTGAGGTGTTTATGTATGAGAAGAAAACGCACCGAAGCCGTTTCGAAGACGAGATGCCCGAGGAATTCCGCGAGCACTTCCGCGAGGCACGCAAGGAATTACGTGAGAGCATGAAGGAGTTTTTACCGCCCGGGTTTATCGAGCATCGCAAAAAGGCACGCCGGGAAATGCTGCTTGCCTGGCGCAGCCTGATCGACTCTGCACTGGAAAAAATGGATGAGGAAAAGCCGGAAGAGGTGGTTTAACAAGCTGCCAGCGCCAGGATCGGCGCTGGTTTTATTTTAGGTCACATCGATCCAGCCATTGCAAGAACACACGATCATCGCCAGGGGGAATGGCCGCGTGAGAAGAACATCATCCACAGCAACATAAGCGCTGAAAACGTCCAAAACACGTAGGCAAGTGTCGTGTCGCCCCCGCGGTACAGGGTTACACCGCCAACCAGCAAGGCAGCAAACATGATGCTGCCGGTCAGGCGGTTGACGGCACTTTCCAGGTGATACATTTGACGACTCACCTGCGGTGTATTGACGTTCAATTCGCCACGTTCCAGCCTGGTGAGGACGCGCCCGGTATGGGCAGGCAGGGCGATCAGCTCCCTTGCAATATCTCCGATCTCATCCAGCCAGATATCCCAGTTGGAGGTACCTTCCTCGGTCAGCATTTCTTTTGCATAGGGAACCAGCTGGTCCCACAGGTTGAACTGCGGGTCCAGGCCGGTGCACATCCCGGACAAAATGGCAACCGTTCGACCAAGCAGCAAAAGATTGTGGGGCAGCTGGAAAGGCATCTCGTACATCAGATCGCGGAACTGCATGGCAAACTGGTGCATCTCGCGATGATCCACGCTGCGCAGTTCATTCATGGACATGCCCCAGAAGCGGTCGAAGAGCTGCGATTCGGCCTGCTCGATCAACCGGAGGTCCGCGCCGGGGAGAAGGACATCCAGTGTCTGGAAGGATTGGACGACCTTGGAAGCATCCCGGGTCCCCACCCCGATTAGCATCTGCCGCAGTCCGTCATTAATATTTTCAGGCACGTTGCCCACCATGCCAAAGTCCACGAAAGTCAATCTCCAGGTGGCCTTCCTGTCTGGAGTCGCCGGGACGGGGGTTACAAAAAGATTTCCGGGATGTGGATCGGCATGGAAAAACCTGTCTTCAAAGATCTGCTTGAGGTACGTGTCGAGCAGGACCCGGGCCACATCGCCGCGGTCGATGCCGGCCGCGGTGATGGCCTCGTAATCCGCGACCTTGATGGCGTACACATTTTCCAACGTGAGCACCCGCCTAGTGGTACGCGTCCATACGACGCGCGGGACATGGATGCGTTTCCGCTCGGCAAAATTTTTCTGGAAGGTCTCGGCATTGCCGGCTTCGGCCAGGTAATCGATCTCCTGGCGGACGGTATCCTCGAGCTCCTTGACCAGCGCCGGCACATTGACGCGTTTGCGGACCGGCTCGTAATGCATGATCCAGCCGGCTACGCGGCGCAGGGCCGAAAAATCCACTTCGATGAGCTGGTCGATGAAGGGCCTCTGGATCTTGACCACGATCTCCGCAAATCCCTGTTCCCTGGCGGCAGCCTC
>JBLMZU010000028.1:0-5949 GCA_050258995.1 Bacteroidota bacterium | reverse complement strand
TTTTCGTGGAGGATGTCAATGGGGTTGTAACCCTGCTTGCCCACAGGGGCTTTCCTAAGGATGTGCCGATCGAGAAGCTGAGATACAGTGTGCGCGGCACGAATATCTATCATGCCGTTGCCAAACAGGCGGAACCGGTCATTATTGGGGATGTGAAGAACATGCAAAGCTGGGGCCAACCGGACTGGCTGCCCGAAGATCGCTCCTGGCTGGGAATTCCCATTTTTACCAAGAACAAGGTCAATGGCATGCTGACCCTCAGCCGCAGCGCGCCAGCTGCATTCAACCAGGATGATATCCTCCTGGCCAGCACCTTTGCCATCCAGGCCTCCATTGCGCTTGAAAATGCGCGACTGTATGATGATCTGAACCGCTTCAACCAGATGATGGAGCGCATGGTAGAACAGCGTGTCGATGAGCTAAGCAATGCGCACAACACGCTCAAGAAGCTCGACAAGAACAAAAGCGACTTCATCCGGATTGCCGCGCACGAGCTGCGCACACCTCTGACCGTGATCAAAGGATATCTGGGAATGATGAAAGGCTCGCCGGCCATCGAGGGCGATCCCCTGCTCTCAGCAGCCATGGATGGCGTTGTGCAGGGCACCGAACGCCTGCTCCAGATCGTCAACAGCATGCTGGATGTGGCCCGGCTCGAAAATGAGGTATTGAGTCCGCACCTGGAGTCTCTCTCGCTCGCTCCCCTGCTCCGTATCATTCAAAAGGAATACATCGAGGATCTTTCCTCGCGGGGAATTACACTGGCACTTGACCCCGGCATCGATGAGCTGCCTTCGATTCTGGCAGATTCCGAGCTGCTCAAAAAAGCTCTGGATAACGTGATCGTGAATGCCATCAAGTTCACCCCGGATGGGGGCTCCATTTTTGTAAGCGCTGAAGTCATCGAAGCAAACGGAGCCGGGCCCTTCTGTGAGATACGTGTTCGCGACACCGGCATTGGGATCGACCCTGCGAATCATAAGATCGTCTTCGAAAAACTATACCAGCTCGGCAAGGTGGAGCTTCATTCCTCCGGTCGCACCAAATTCAAGGGCGGCGGACCCGGTCTCGGCCTTGCCATCGCGGCCGGGATCGTCAAAGCACATCGCGGCAAGATTTGGGTGGAAAGCCCCGGCTATGATGAGGAAAGAATGCCGGGCAGTACTTTCTTCCTTCAAATTCCCCTGGCAAAGTAAAGTGTTAAGGTAAGGGAAAATACAGTATCCAAATCGACACGTACAGATACTCGCCTGTTTACCCTGGTTTCTCCCCCTCAATTCTGTGTGCGAATGGCCCTGCTGTTCCGGTCAAAGTAATTTGTGATACGCCTGCGTACCGGTGCGAGAATGCCAACGTGAGCCAGCATAAACAAGGCGAAGATTGCCATGCCGGCAAAAAAGACCAGGTCATTGATCAGATAGGAAGGCCTGGCATCCGGGGTGAAGACATAGCGCAGAACGATCAGGCCAAGCTGAATGAACAAAATGATCAGCAGGGGAATGCTGAGTGGACGCAGATCATGGTCCTCCAGGATGAGGTGCAGTCCGATCATCGCGGCCCCGGCCGACGCCATGATCGCTACATAGGCCATGTAGCGTACAATGTCGTACTCCTGGTTCCAAAGACGCTGCAGGATCAGTAGATACAGGGCACAGATACCGATCAGAAATATCCAGATGAAAAGATTGATCACGAATGGAAGCACGAGGTTTCCATACACGCGGATCGCAAGCATGCCCGCCACCCATCCAACGATGTAGGCCAGCCCGACAACGATTACCTTGATGACCAGCCCGTCCAGCGCCGCCACGAGGCCAACATCCAGGATATCGTAGACCAGCTTTGCCCCGGCCAGCATCGCAATGCCCAGGCCGCCCACGCTGAACATCAACATCGAGATACTCAATAATCCACGCTGGGATACGCTGCCATGAGACTGCATACTCATCCGACCTCCTGAAAAGAATCCAAAACGCCGCATATGGAAAAATAAAATCTCAATTTAAGAAACGATTCTGTTTGTATTTCGTTCCAAAACCAGGGATTCAGCCATTTTTCGGCTTTTAAGAGCCAATATTACCCATCTTCGGCCGTTTGGTATTCGTCAAGGCTTCGTTGGTTGCAGCCACTAGTGCAAAAGTGTACAATCTTTCTTGTGGTCTGACGAGTGATCAAACGGTATCGAATCACATTAATCGCCTTGCTTGCGATGCTGGTTGGTTCCTGTGCAGCACCGACCATGGCCCGGTCTACACCCATTGCCACCCACATAATTCCATCAGCTACTGCTCAGTCGACGCCGATAACTTTACCTGAAGCTCAAATCGCCAGGTATCCTGCGCCTCATGACTATCGTCAGATGCATTTATATACGAAGCTTCCCACATACGACCCAAATTCAGACAATGCGTTTCAAATGGATCTACGCTCAGCCTATCTGGAAGACCTGGATCTGTCAGGCGCAAAAGCAGACCTGCTCCATGCACTATTCGACAGCAAAACACAATGGCCTGCATCGAATAAGATGCCCACCGGTTTTGACTGGCAAAAGATCATGGAAATTGGCAAAAATCCCGGACTGGGAATCCGCTCGCTGCATGAGGAGGGAATCACAGGCAAAGGGGTCAAAATTGCGATCATCGACCAGCCTTTGATCATTGATCACATCGAATATCCGGATAGGATCCGGCTGTATGAAGAGATCAATGTCGTCCCTGGCACGCCATCTCAAATGCATGGACCGGGCGTAACATCCATCGCTGTCGGCAAATCAGCGGGCGTTGCTCCGGATGCAAATGTTTATTACATGGCGGCATTTAATTTCGATCCATACGACGCCAATCATCAGATTAATTGTAAGTACACTGCAGAGGCAATCCATCGAATTCTTGAAATCAACCAGCAAATTCCAACAGGTCAAAAAATTCGAGCGATTTCCATGAGCATCGGGTTGAACCCGGCCAATAAAGGATACGATGAGCTTATTGCAGCGATCAATGAAGCAAAAGATGCCGGGATTTTCCCCATCACTGTAAGCCTGGGCATAACCCACGATCAGAATATCCTGGGCTTGGGACGAGAGCCTCTTTCAGATCCGGATCAATTCCAGTCGTATGAGCCTTCCGCCTGGTGGGCTCAGGATTTTTTCAAGCAGGGATCTGTCCGGGATACACTGCTCCTTCCCATGGATTCGCGCACCATCGCCAGTCCCACCGGCCAGGAGGATTATGCCTTCTATCCCCAGGGCGGCATGAGCTGGGCGGTCCCCTACCTGGCAGGAATGTATGCCCTGGCAGTCCAGGTCAGGCCGGATATCACGCCTGGGGAATTTTTGGCCGCTGCAATGAAGACAGGGAAAAGAATTCAAATCCAGCGCAGCGGAAAGGAATACGCACTTGGCACCATCCTTGATCCGCGGGCATTGATCGAAGAAATAAAGAACAAATAATATAAGAACTCCGGGTTCTCAATGAACCCGGAGTTCTTGTTTACATGTGGATTGGGGTGCCTTCCGCGCTGTGTGCTGCTTCCATCAGCACTTCGGACAGTGTCGGGTGGGCGTGGACATTACGGGCGATCTCGTGCGGGGTCAACTCCATCATGTGGGCCAGAGTCAGTTCGGGGAGCAGCTCGGTTACTTCGGGGCCGATCATGTGGGCACCGAGGATCTCACCGTACTTCTCATCCACGACGAGCTTGACGAAGCCCGCGTAATCGCCGAGTCCCAGGGCCTTGCCGTTGGGCTGGAAGGGGAAGCGGCCGATCTTGACGTTATAGCCGCGTTCACGTGCCTGCGCTTCGGTCAAACCAAAAGAAGCCACCTGCGGATGTGAATACGTTGCCCGCGGCATCATTTCATAGTCGAGCGTAATGGTCTCGGCGCCGGCAATATTCTCGGCGGCAATGATGCCCATGGCCGAGCCGACGTGTGCCAGCATCAGCTTGCCGGTCACATCACCGATGGCATAAATGTTTGGAACGCTGGTCTGCATCTTCTCGTTGATCTCGATAAAGCCGCGGTCGCTGATTTTGACGCCAACCTCTTCGAGACCGAGTCCCCTGGAGTTGGGCCGGAACCCGATCGCCACGAGCGCCTGGTCTGCCTCGAGGATCGTTTCCTTGCCATCGGCAGAGACCCGGACCTTCACACCGCTACTGGTGGATTCCACCGATTCGACCTTGTTCCCCACCAGGCATTTGATCCCGCGCTTTTCGAATTCCTTCTTCAGCTCCTTGGAGACTTCATCATCCTCCAGCGGGACCAGACGCGGCAGCATCTCGACGATGGTTACCTCCACGCCATAGGAGCGCCAGACAGTGGAGAACTCCACGCCGATCGCGCCCGAGCCGATGACGATCACGGACTTCGGAAGCTTATCCTGCAAAATCGCTTCAAGATAGGTGACAACCCTCTGTCCGTCCACCTTCCAGGCAGCAGGAACAGCCGCGGTCGCGCCCGTTGCCACGATGATGTTTTTAGCGGCCAGTTCGGTCGTCTTGCCGTCCTTATCTTTAACGGTAACCGTGGTCGGCTTTGTCAGATGCGCTTCTCCCATGAAGACGGTGATATTGTTCTTCTTCATCAGGAATCCCACGCCCTTGACGAGACGATCCGATACCTGGCGTGAGCGCTTGAACGCGACTCCGAAATCCAGCTTCAGGTTATCGAAGGAAAAGCCAAAGTCCTTGCCGCGCTCGCGCAAGGTGTGAGCGACCTCGGCATTTTTCAATAATGACTTTGAGGGGATGCAGCCCACGTTCAAGCAAACGCCCCCAAGCCATTGTTTATCCACAATGGCCACCTTCTGTTGCAGCTGTGCAGCGCGAATCGCGGCTACATATCCCGCCGGTCCCGCGCCGATCACAACCAGATCAAAATTTTCCGCCATTCTTTTCTCCTCTTTACTGTCATTGCGAGCAGCGTTCTTCCCTGGCACCGCCTGCGCACCCCCCGCAGTACTACATGACAGGCAGGCGACGTGGCAATCTCCTCGTTAACCGGGGGATTGCTTCGGGCTACCGCCCTCGCAACGACTTAAGTTTGTATTATTTTACACTACAGCCAGCGTCTTACACGGGATATGTAGTTTGTGTACTGACCTTTGAACTTTCTCTCCAGGTAGACCTCTTCCCGCTTAATGACCAGGCTGTACATTGTCAGCATATAGAAAGGAGCCAGGAGGATGCCCCAGTACAACCCCGAGTTCAGCGGCAACCCAATGACCATCAACAGAAAACCCAGATAGATCGGGTTGCGGGTGAAACGATAGATCCCGGAGGTCACCAGTTGTTTTGTCGAGCCGTGGGGGTTGAGAGTCGTGCGCGCCTTTCTGAATTCCAGAAAAGCGCCGATGCCCAGCAGGAAGCCGGCGAAGGTCAATGCCAGGCCGGTATATTGTAAAACAAGCGGCGCGAGGGGCAGGGGAACAAAACGTCCCAGGAAGTATGCAAGCACGATGAACAATACTGCCACCAGGGGCGGGTGCACCATGGGGCTGATCTCCGGGCGGTCCTGTTCCTTTGTCATGAAATCCCTCAGTGTTGAATTTTTTCTGCGATCATTAAAAAGACGGGGAATGTTTTCTCTTCATTACCAATTTGCTTCTTGATCTCATACGCCGTTGAAAACCTGACGTTTCCAAAGCCGGCAGCTTCGACCATTTTCTGCAATTCTGTGCGATCGAAGCCCAGATGGACATCTGTTGTTCCATCCGTGTGGAAGGAGCCATCTTCCTTGTCCAGGTCTGCAGCCAGCAGGAGTCCGTGGGGGAGGAGCAGCTCGTGGAATTTGGATAATACCATCTTTACATCATGAATATGATGCAGGGTCATCAGCGAATAGGTCAGATCATAACGCCCGGCGGGCAAGGGGTCGGACACAAGATCAAGCCGCACGGGATGCATGTTCGTTACACCGGCGCTGGCGATCTTCTCCGACAGGACATCCAG
>JBLMZU010000027.1:0-8461 GCA_050258995.1 Bacteroidota bacterium | reverse complement strand
TAGTGATGATGACATTCCCCTGTTTGTGTCCCGTGTCGACATAGCGGTGTGCAGCAACCATATCTTCCAGCGGGTAGCACCGGTCGATGACCGCTTTGACCCTGCCTGCCTCGATCAGCTCCCTGATGATCGTTAGATTTTCCATACCTTCTTTCGTGCTTAGCCTGGCGATCGTTACATAGATCCCGTTCGACGTGAGAGTCTTCGGTATTTTCGATTTTGGGAATTTCCCCACCGTATCAAAAATAACATCATAACGCTCTTCTCCTGGAAAAAAATCATCTTTTGTATAATCGAATACCCGGTCGGCCCCCGGGGATTTCACCATCGCCTGATGGGCCGTACTGCAAGCCCCGGTCACTTCTGTTCCAAAATACTTTGCTAGCTGTACCGTATACGTACCCACACTTTCAGAAGCGCCATAGATCATAACTTTTAGTCCGTGCTGGATAGGGAGCCAGAACAGGGCAGGCAGGTTAAGACTTTGCATACGACAATCCTTGGCGGAGACGGTTGTCGCATGGATCTCTACCAGGATCTCATCATCTTTTGGCGTCGGTTTTACAATCTCCTGAAGTTGCAGTACTTCCGGTGGGCCGAATTTTGTGGCTACAATTGCTTTCATTTGCTGACTCTCCTGATTGTTATACAGCGCTCACGGCAGATGCGAGGCAACGGTGGGTGCCGTGCGGGCCCGAGGGGTCGGCCGTTTGCGGATGATCCATTCGGCTATGGCGAGGTTGATCATCCAGCCAGCGCCCATCAGCAGCGCGTTTTCAAGCTCACTTGGTGTGCCGAATGCCAGTGCCCCAACCATCCCGGTCAGCACCTGTGTGCCTGCGCCGAGTCCGATGGCATATGCGCGTATCATCCAGACGCGGTGCTGTAGGATATCCCGCCGCCGGATGGCCGCGTAGCCAAGAACGATCGAGACGATCATGCCCGCCCCGAACAGAAGGCGCAGAATAAAAAGCAGATCGCTGGCGTCCGCCGGGCGGGGATAGAAGAGAGTCATCCAGATCCCGGAAAGACCAACTACCAGTCCAGAGGGGACCAGGAGCCGGCCGGCCCAACGATGCCAGCCGGTCCCGTGCCGCCAAAGGCGGCTCACGAACTGGAATGCGCCCAGCAGGGCATACACGCTGGCGCTCAGGATATGCAGAATGACCGGCAAAGGCGATGCAAAGAAGCGCGCGTTGGCCGGCGTAATCTCTGCACCGCGGGCCAGCTCGTTAAGGCGGAGTGCGCCGATCGTGAGCGGAATGGTGCTGAGCAGGATCAGCCCGACGACCAGCCATGCCGTTGGCCGTTTTCTGGAGGGCGTTTTCGTTTTCAGGCATGCATGGGCAGCTTGGCTTTTATCGTACGTGTTTGTTTTCATTTTCAGCTCCTTCGGCGGATGAGGACGCTCTGACAATCGGGTTCAGGGTGAGGCAGGCGACCATATAGCCGCCTGCCTCACCCTGCGCAATCTCAGGACGCCTGACTCGGTTCCGGTCCGGCCGAACCTACAGGCGAGAGTACCGCAATATTTTCCCGTCGTTCTGAAAAGAGCGAGTATCCCAGCCATGCAATAGCCAGTCCTACCGGTATCATGATCTTGGGCTGGTACTCTGGCGGAACCATTGCACCGACGGGGACCAACACGGCTCCGAGGACCAACAGGGCACCCGCCCAGCGGGGCAGGACGCCGGCGCGGAAGGTAGCAATGCCGAACAGCAGGGGGCCCAGGATATACATGGGCCCTGAAATGTTCCACAGGGTGGGGAGGACTCCCAGGCCGATCTGGCTGGGGCTACTGCTAAACATCCCAAGGACGCCTGCCACATATACCGGTGACGCGGGCGCGAGCGTCGGCAGGATGAATGCTTCCACGAAGGAAAAACCACCCACCAGCGTCATCCAGACGGTAAACAGGAGGAAGCCGACCAAACCCAGCCAGCCAGACTCTTCCACCTGCCGAACATAGAGCCCCGCCATGCCAAACAACCCAAAGAATCCCAGGGCCGTAGCAAAAACATGGACGTTCACCCAGGTCGCAGTGGTCACCGAGGCCGGAACGTTCACAGGATGGAACATTCCAATGGCAATGAAGCATAGCCCTGCCAGTATGGCGGACAAGCCTGCCAGACGCATGAGAGTCGATGCAGTGATCTTCCTTTTTTTCTCTTTGATCGAGGTCTTCCCTTTGGTGTTCATTTGTTTGTCTCCTTCGTAACTTGTAAATTAAGTGTCATCTTTTGACACCCGGCATAGCTGCCTGTTGAGTTCGATGAAGACAATATACAAATAAATATGGGGAGATGTCTTCCCCACATGTGGGGATTTTGGGTGGGGATATGCTAAAAAACGTTAATTCAAACTGAAAACCCCGTCACATTTTCTGGCGGGGTTTTTGGAATACCTTTATTTGCGTGTTTTGGGCTTATATCAAGCCCAGTTCCATTGCTCGTTTGACAGCTGCCCGGCGGCTGTTGACGTTCAGTTTGCTGTAAATGCTCTTCGTATGGGTACGAACTGTGCTTAAACCGATGAAAAGTTCCTGAGCAATCTCGGGTCCGGACAGCTCGGTTTTGAATAAGCGCAGGATGTCCAATTCACGCTGGCTGAGAGGCTCGATCAAGGGCTGCAAGGCGGATTGCACGGGAAGATCTGATTCGCCGGCATCCGTCTGTGTCTCTCCTTCGAATGCTGCCTGGAGCCTAGCTGTATATTCTGGCACGATCCCCTGTAAGGCCGCTTCGCGAAGCAATTGTTCCATGGCTGCGCCTTCGTCCACGAACATGCGTACGTATCCCTCGGGTTCAGCAAGTGTCAGGGCGCGCTCCAGTGATGTAAGGGCAGCTGGGATCTCCTCTTGCAGTTGATGTCCAAGCGCCTGCAAGACCAGAATTACGATCGCACTTCCCAGCCTCCCACCTTCTTCGGCTTCTTTCAGGAGACGGTCCAGTAGTCCAATCGCATCACGAAGCGATTTTTCAGAATCGTCGTTCTTGGACTGTGCCAAAAGTATCCGGGCCAGTGTGACGTGCTCGAACTCACGCAAATAGCTGAGCTCGTCCTTCGCGGACAGTCCCTGATGACGTGCCCAATCAAGAGCCTTAGCCAGCCTTCCCTGTGCAACCCAGGCGCGTGCTTTCAATGCTGCGACCGGATGCACATTGGGGAAAAAATCACTTACATACCGGGACTCTGCTTCGTCCAACAGGACGAGCGCGGCCTCCAGATCTCCCTCAGCCTCTCGTATATGAGCCATCGCCACGCGCCAACGATATGGGTGTTGCGGGAACCCTGTATGCTCACCCTGCTCCCTGCTTCTCAGCAGAAGTTGCATAGCAGCGCTCAGATCGTTCTGCTCACGCTTGAGCTCACTCATTCCCACGTACATATCAGCGGTTCCGCGAAGTGCTGGCGTGCCATTCTCCCTCGCCAACTCTAATGCCTGCTCGTAGATACGCATGGCATCGTGGAGACGACCCTGGGTGATGCGTATATCCGCCAGGGCAAGCACACCTCCAACTGCATCCGAGATATTCCCGGCCGTACGCAAATGTGCCATGCCGTCGGCAAGCGACTGATATGCTTCCTCAAGATCTCCGCTTGCCCAGGAGGCAAGTCCCAGGAGAGCAGCAGCTGCCCCGCGCCCGAGATGGTCCTCCTCGGGCAGGAGTTCGAACACCCGCTGGGCATGGGTCACGGTGTCAGGCAGATTGCCCTGGGCGAGGGCCAATCCGGCACGGTACATGGCGATCGACCCCGGCAGGCGCCGAAATTCGTCTTCATTCATAACGACCATGTCTTTCGGCCGCCGAAGGTCCCGAGCGTAGTCGATGGGTTCACGTCTGCCGGCGGTCATGTCCAACCACTGTTCGGCGTCTCGCAACCGGACCCCCACGTCCTCGATCCCGCCGTTACTCATGATCGCCCCCACGTATAAAATACTAAGCACCGGCCTGGATTTAAATAGCTCATCAGGCAGCATCTTCATCCAGCCAAGCACTGTAGCCTCCTGTCTATTCTTATGCATGGCCGGTGATGCCAGTTCGATCAAGCCCGCCGCCCGCTCGAAATCACTGCCAGCCAGCGCGTGGCGGATGGCATCGACTGGCGAACCGTTCTGCTCATACCACTCACTTGCACGTCGATGCAGAACAGGGAACTGATCGGGTTGCTCCGCTTTCAAGTGCATCTGAAGGACATCTGCGAACAGATGGTGATAGCGATACCAGTGCCCACTGTCGTCCAGCGGAATTAGAAAGAAGTTACCCCGTTGCAATGTCTCCAGGCGCGCTCTGCTGCCACCCTGGCCCATGACGGCGTCACAGAGAGAGCTATTCAATCGTTCCAGAATTGCAGTTTGAAGTAAAAAGCTTCGAATAGATTCAGGCTGGCGCTGCAATACCTCTTCAACCAGGTAATCCACAATATACCGATGATCCCCGGCAAAAGTCTGAATAAACCCGCTGACATCCTGTTGTCCCTTCATGGAAAGGGCGGCAAGTTGCAGACCGGCAATCCAACCTTCGGTGCGTGTTTCCAGTGCGGTGACCTGTTCTGCCGAAAGGCTAAGATCCATTACCTGGTTGAGAAACTCTGCGGCTTCGGCTGGTGAGAAGCGTAGGTCTGCAGCGCGCAGTTCAGTCAGTTGATTTCGTGCACGTAATCGAGGGATCGGCAGGGTCGGATCCTGACGGGTTGTGATCACCAAGTGCATCTGGCTCGGTAAATGTTCCACCACAAACGTGAGAGCATTGTCAATCGATTTGGCCTCCATAAGGTGGTAATCATCCAGAACGAAGATGAAATTGTCCGGGATGGCAGCGATTTCATTGAGCAAGGAGGTCAGGATCTGCTCAATGGGCGATAGTTGCGATGATTGCAGGACGTCCAATAATCCTGTCCCTAGATCTGGTGCGATCGGCTTCAGGGCGCTGATGACGTAGACCAGAAAGCGCACTGGATCGTTATCACTTTCATCCAATGACAGCCAGGCGGCGGGCTGCCCACAGCTGGCTATCCATTCCGCGATCAAAGTGGTTTTACCGAAGCCGGCGGGCGCGGAAACAAGTGTCATGTTGCGCCTTTTTGAGAGACCATCATTTAGCCGCTCTATCAGGCGCGGACGAGCAACGATTTTAGGAGGAGGGGGTGGGATGTAGAGTTTCGTCGCCAGAACGGGGACAGCCATGGATTCATTATAAAACATCTACCCGGATGGTGGCCGTGTCAGCCAGCGGACCAAGGTGTAATTTCAGGTAGGCCTTACAATTAACCAAAAACAGGCGAAAAGCGCATCGCTCTCCGCCTGTAGTGTTTAAATTGGGATGGTTTTGGAACAAAGGCATGAATTTATAACTGTATGCGGATCTATACCGCGCCTGGCAGGTCCTTGTAAGAGTATAAAAACATACCTGCCTGGAATATGAAATCAACTGAATGAATACCGGTCCCTGTTATTTCCCCCGGATGCTAGTGCTACTGCTTCATTGAGAGTCAAAGCTTGCCCTGCAGTGTAAGCTGTCTCATACGCGGCGTCACCGATCCTCCCCTTGATCGCAGCGACATCAGGTTCCAAGTCAGCCTGCTCGATGGACGGACGCGGGTCGCCGATCTCCGCCCGGGTCGCATCGGACCAGCCGATCAGACGTGCAGCTCGTTCAGGATGATTGAGAACAAGGTACAGGCTTGCCATCCTATCCAGTGCGAAGGCCAGCCCACTCCTGTTTTGATCGGCGTGAAAGTTTTGAATGGTCTCGAACAGGATTTGCTGCGCTTCTGCCATGCTCCCCTCGCGCAATGCGACAAACCCCAGCCAGGCGAAACTCCACAGGACCCTCATTCGATTTCCCTTTTGTTCGAGATCCTCGATATTGGTCTGCAGGAAGGTGCGCGCCTGCCCGTATTCACCGCGCAGCATGCATAAGATGGCTTTGCCGGTCAGGACGAAATCCATCGCGCTCTTATTGCTCTGCTGGTTGATCTGATAGGCTTCGTCCAGAAACGTCTGAGCCGACTCAAGATCACCATTCGATAAGACGGTGAAGCCCAAAACACCAAGTGTTTGCGCCAGGAAGCGCCAATCGCCGACCTGCCGAAAAAGCACGACCGCTTCCTCCAATTGCTCGCGGCTCCGTTGTGGATCGCGCGGATCCCGACCCAGCAGGGATAATGCGTAGGCCTGCCGAAGGACATCTCCCATGGATCGTGCCAGAGCAAGCGCCTGTCGATGAAACTCCGCTCTTTTCTCCATGCCGGCCGCGAACTGGGACACGTTCCCCATTAAGATCAAGGTGTCATATTCACCTTGCTGGTCGCCGCAGCTACGGAATACCGCCAGACATTCCTCTGCAATGGAACGTACGGCTTCGAACTGTTGCACGTGCCAAAGCATATATGCCTTTGTGATCAGGGCTTTGGCGCGTGCCTGTGGAAGCCTGTGCGATGCGGGGTTTTGGATCAATTCCGTGCTCCAACGCAAGCCTTCGCGTAAGTCGGAAGCCACCCAATGGTCAACCAATTTTGCGGAGATCAATAAGCCAGCTTCCAGATCCGCCGTGGACGCATCCGACCCGTCCGCATTCGTACCGGATGCGTGTGCCAGCGCAACACGCAGGTTATCACGCTCATCGTTCAGGCGGTCATACCATTTCATTTGGTGGGGACCATGCAAGGCGAGGTCAGCCTGTTCGGAAAGATCGAGGAAATATTTCAAAAGCTGACTGCGGATATTTTCCTGCTCGCCTGCTTCGAGAAGTTTTTCCTGCGCATATTGGCGGATGCTTTCATGCAGATGGAACCGCCGCTCACGTCCCGGCTGGCGCTTTGCGATTACCAATGACTTTGCCACCAACTGGGTCAGTAGATCCAACAACTGCTGAGGTGCAATACTTTTGTTTACACTGCAAACAGATTCGGCGGCCTCCAGAGTCCAGCCGCCTGCAAAGACGGTCAACCGTCGCAGCAGCGCGCGTTCAGGATCGGCAAGCAGGTTCCAGCTCCAATCGATGGAAGCACGGAGAGTTTGTTGACGCGGCAGGGCGGTGCGACTGCCGCCTGTAAGGATGTTGAAACGGTCATCGAGACGTGCGGCGATCTGTGACGTGGAAAACATATTGACCCGCGCCGCGGCCAATTCGATCGCCAGGGGAATGCCATCGAGACGGGAACAGATCTGGGCGACGGAAGAAGCGTTTTCCATCGTCAGTTTGAAATCGGGTAGGGCGAGCCGGGCGCGTTCTTCGAACAGACGCACGGATTCATACTCCCGGAAATGTTCGAGCGTCTGCTCGATATCGGGTAATGCAAGCGATGGCATGTGATACACGATCTCGCCCAGAATACCGAGTGCTTCGCGGCTGGTCGCCAGGATCTTCAAGTTAGGGCAATATTTCAGGAGAGTATCAGCTAAATAGGCGCTGGCATCCAACAGATGTTCGCAGTTGTCAAGGATCAGCAATGTCGTTTTGGGATGCAGGAAGTTGATCAGCAATTCGGTATGCGAACGTGTGGGTTGGGAGACAATGCCAAATACGGATGCCACCGCCTGCGGCAGGAGTTCGGAGTCGCCGAGCGGTGCCAATTCTGCCAGCCAGACTCCATCGCGATACTCTTCCAGAACCCGCACACCGACCTTCAACGATATGCGCGTTTTTCCGACGCCGCCTGATCCGGTCAGCGTCACCAGCCGATGCATGCGGATCAATTCGATGATCTCTGCCAGTTCTTTTTCGCGCCCAATGAAGGTGGTGAGGGAAGCCGGAAGATTGTTTGGTGTGAGCATCTTCCCGGCTTCAGGCAATTCCCCCAGGCGTGCCAGTCTGGCCAGCTCCAGCAAGCGCTCCACCCACTCGGGCTCGCGATCGACGTGCAACGCTGGCACGAACAAGGCCATGAGCGTCTCCGCATCGGGGACGCGTTGATTTTTTTCGAGACGGCTGATCTGTGTATCGCTGTACCCGACCTGAATGGCGAGCTCGCGTTGGGTGAGTTCCTCGCGTTTGCGCAGGTATTTGAGCAGGTCGCCAAAAGTGGAAAATTTTTCCGGTGAAACGGCAGGTTTAGCCAAGATGTTTCCTTGGGACAAGTATAACGTGGACACAAAGGCATTGGGGAATTTTCGGGGAATTACGGCAAGTTTCGGAATGTACCCAATGCTAAACTCATGGCAGTTCAGATTTTCAAAAGGAGAAACTCATGAAAAACACTAAATACTTATCCATACTTATGTTCGTTCTAGTCGCTGTCCTGTTCCATCCGTCCGCGGCGAGGGCTGCCGCCCAGAGAACCACGTTTACAGGTACATCCAATTTTGGGGAGACGCTCAAGGCGGGTGAGTGGACGTACCTTGCCAGCGGCAACGTCCTGGCGCGCGGCATCGTCGAGACCTATCACGATGTCAACACGGATCCGCGTGTCACGGGTACGGAGACGATCACCTCTAACGCTAATTTCACGCCCGCGC
>JBLMZU010000026.1:0-8169 GCA_050258995.1 Bacteroidota bacterium | reverse complement strand
AAACTCAAGGTACGTTCATGAGACGGATCGACAGAGCAACGAGCCGGTTCGCCTTGTTCTAAAACAAATTCACCCAGCTCGTGGCACCAGAGAGTGGCGATGGACAGAGCCAAAAGGAGATGGTCCAGGCGCTGGGCATGTTGCAAGCGGGTATGGGCCAAATCAAAGCCGCCGGATTTGTCGTCGCGGAAACTCTGTTCAATGCCCATCCGGCCAGCATACTCTCGCAAGCGGGCTCGGCAAGCGATTTGATTGGTGATGATGGGTACCATGTCCGGCTGTCCTTTCTCATCCGTGGTCCAGGTCACTGAGACATTGGTTTGGAGCTTGGTGTCGAGTGTGAGGAGAACATCCTGAAAATAGCGATTGCAATTGACGGGCACCCAGTTGTCCAGGCGGTCGGAGCTGCCATCCGGCAAGGTGATGTAGGTGTTGGAAGCAATGCGGATCGCATAATTCCAGCCTAAATCCAGGCATAATTGCGCCCAATCGCAATCCCGAAAGCCGGCATCCGCTAAGAACGTCACCTGCTTGACATAGCGCTTCATGAAGCGTTTGACCTTCTCTAACATGTCCTTCAACTTGTTGACTTTCACTAGACCCTTGCCTTCAATAATCGTCCAGGCGATCGGGATCGCACGACACCCGTGTCGCAACGAAACCCGAAAGATCTGCCAGCGGTCGCCAAACACCATGACACCATCCAGGACCAGGTAGGCATCCACACTCGACCATCCTGATAACACATGTTCCAACACCTTCTTGTAAAACCGCCAGACCTGTACTTGAGGGTTGCCCAGCCAGCGCCGGATCAACGTCACCCGCGATTCAGCTTCGGTCTCCATCGGCAGACAGTTGGCAATTTTGCTCAAGTTGCACGATTCACTTTCCAAGATGCCTACAATGACCCAAATCCAATTCGTTATCTGTTTCCGATTTTTGACATGCACCAATTCTCTCAACTTTTCATCCAATCGGTTGTACAATTCCTGACTACTGCTCATCAGCGGCCTCCTTTGGTCTTCAAGCAACCAAATTATGCCGCATTTGGTGGGCAGTAGCCTTTTACTCATTCTGTAAGGTAATCAGACTGCTCCATCAGATCGCCAAAGATTGGGCTGATTTCATCTGTATGGCTGGTCCAGTCCATCAGCCTGACCCGGGCATAATCTCCGCCTTTCAGAATGATTGTGGGAAAGCCCAGGGAGGCAATTTCATGCTCGTCTTTGGACTCCAATCCTGCGTAGTAGACCAGCTGACCCTCTTCGAAAAAGGTTAATCCATAGAACTTGCGGCCCTTGAGCGAGGCAAGTTTTGCTTCAAGTCGATCCCAGGCGTCTTTTATGCCGGCAGGAAATTCGCTGGCACGGCATACCACCAATTGAACATCGGGCTGGCTGATGATGGTTATCTTGTGTTCCATATGTCCATCCTTTTGGTCGGTGAGGAATCCCTCCATCTGACATTTTCATTGTAGGACCGACATCCACTGAAGTCAACGCGGATTGTTATCCAGAGAAAGTGATCTTTGGCGTTGAATTTTGCTGATAAGATTGGGAAACATGACGATCAAGGAATTTTTCAACCAACGCATCAAGCGCGGCCTGGTCCGCAGACTGAACAACAGGAAGATCGCCAGAGTCGCAAAGCAGGTGACGCGTCTCTCGCCTCCTTCGACGGGGGCGCCAGTTGTTTTTTTCAAGGCTTCCACCGGGATCGACGATCTCTCCTGGAACAGCGGCTTCCATCTGCTCTCGTCCTGGGCGCTGCGCCTGAAAGGCATCCCGGTCGCATATTTTGCCTGCCACTCGGGCATGAGCCATTGTGTACTGGGGACGAACCGGGACGATGTCCGCAAGCCGCCGCCGTGCGAGTCATGCATTTACCAATCGAGGACTCTGTACAAGGACGTTCCAGGGCTGGAAGGCTCAGACGTCGAAGGTTCAGCTGTTTATTGGTTTAATTTTCAACGAGATGCCAGGCTTGTTGCAGCAGTTGAGCATCTTTCTTTGAAAGAATTAATGCGCTTCGAATGGCAGGAAATTCCCCTGGGAACATTATGCCTGCCCGGCTTGCGCTGGATACTGCGAATCCACCATTTGAGTGACGACGAGACGACTCGCTATCTGTTGCGCGAGTACATCCTGTCCGCCTGGAACGTGGCGCAGAAGTTTTCGGATTTCCTTGACCAGACCCGGCCGCGGGCCGTGGTGGTGTTCAACGGGCAGTTCTATCCCGAAGCGGTCGCGCGGTATATCTCCCAAAAGCGCGGACTGCGCGTCATCACCCACGAGGTGGGACTCCAGCCTGCCACTGCGTTCTTCACCGACGGCGAAGCGACCGCCTATCCGATCCACATAACGGACGAGTTCGAATTGAATGACGAGCAAAACGCAAAACTGGATGCCTATCTTGCCAGACGCTTCCAGGGCGACTTCAGCATGGCAGGCATCAAGTTCTGGCCGGACATGAAGGGACTGGACGAATCGTTTTTGCAAAAGGCGGCCGGGTTCAAGCAGATCGTCCCGATCTTTACCAACGTCATCTTTGACACCAGCCAGCCGCACGCTAACACTGTCTTCGAGGATATGTTCGACTGGCTCGATTTGGCCCTGGAGGTGATTCGGCAGCATCGCGACACCCTGTTTGTCATCCGCGCCCATCCCGATGAGCTGCGCGTCCGCAAGGCCAGCCGCGAGACGGTCGAGGGCTGGGTGGCGAGCCGTGAGGTGGGCAAGGAGCCGAATGTCGTCTTCGTCAGCCCGCGCGAGACCTTGAGCTCGTATGAACTGATCCAGCGGTCCAAGTTCGTCATGGTTTATAACTCGACGATCGGCCTGGAGGCATCCATCATGGGCGCGGCGGTGTTGTGCGCGGGGAAGGCGCGATTCACCCAGTATCCAACCGTGTTCTTTCCGCAGACGGCGGAAGAAGTGAGAGGAAAGATGGACGAGTTCCTCTCCGCGGATCAGATCGATGTCCCGCCTGAATTCATGCGCAATGCACGCAGGTTCCTGTATTTTCAATTGTTCAGGACGTCACTTCCCTTTGGAGATTTTCTGGAACCCTCCGTCCGTACAACGCAGACGAAGCTGAAGTCGTTCGAATTGGAGGCGCTGTCGCCGGAGAAGTCGAAGGCCATCGAGGCGATCTTCGATGGGCTGCTGCAGGATGGGGATTTCTTATTGAAGGAAAAGTAGATCCATTCGTGCCCAATAAACATAACTTTCCCCGAATTTAATCCTTAGTTATTTTGGCACCGATAAACATTGAAAGAACCGACCCAATGTCCGGGTCGGCTCTTCTTTTTCACAGTTACAGGCTCATCGCCAAAGATCGCTCACCATAGAATACGAAGTTACGGAGCCTTTCATTATTTTTCTCAGTGTCTTCGCGTCTCTGTGGTTCATTCCTTAAGTTTGGGGTTAATCATGTTTATTTCTACCAGGGCAGTGGATCAGCTTCAATTTCAGTTTTCCACAATTCGTACATGGACTGCACGACCTGCGGGCTAAGCTGTTTGTCGGCCGCGGCGAAGTTGTCCAGCGCCTGTGCCACGGTCTTGGCGCCGGGGATGACCGTTGAGACCTGCGGCTGGGCCAGGACGAACTGCAGTGCAGCGTGCGCCATCGAGGTCCCCTCCGGCACGAGGGCGGCGAACTTCTCCACCAGGTCGCTGCGGCGGGCCAGTACTTCGGGCGACCAGCGGTTGCGGATGTCGTCGAATTTATGGCCCCCGCGGTAGCGCCCCGAAAGCCAGCCCGAGTCGAGCGGCACCTTGACGATCAGTCCCATGCCCTGCTCCTGTGCCCTGGGAAAGGCGGGCAGTACCTCCTGGTACAGGGCATTGAAGAAGACCTCGGCCGCCTTGCTCCTGGTCGTAGCCAGCACCGTCTCGAGCTCGACGCGCCAGTCGAGGGAGACACCGTATTCGCGGATCCTGCCTTCGCCCTTTAGATTCTCCAATTCATCATACAGTTCCGGCACAACATTTCCATCCATCATCTCGCGCGGTGGGTTATGGAGCAGCAACAAATCGACATAGTCGGTCTGTAGACGACGGAAACTTCCTTCCAAAACCGGCCGGACATTTTTCGCCTTGAAATCGCGCGAACCGTCTTCTGCATAATGACTGAACTTTGTGCAGATGATGACATCCTTTCGCACAGACTTTAATCCCTCGCCGAGAAGCTCCTCGCTTCTTCCGTGGCCGTAACCGGGCGCAGTGTCGAAGAAGTTGCAGCCCGCATCCAGCGATTTCTGGACGATCTCCAGGGCTTCCTTTTTATCGCTGATCCCCCAGTCGGGGTTTGCCAGTTGCCAGGCCCCGAGACCGATCTCGGAGACGTTCATGCCGGTGTTTCCAAAGGGGCGTAATTTCATGAGGTTCTCTCCTGGTTTACCTTTCCAACAATGTATTGATTTCCTTCATCTGCTCCGCGGTCAGCGGACCGAATTCCATGGCCCTGGCGTTCTCTTCCTGGGCAACGGTCTTGCAGCCCGAAATGAGGACCGTCTTTTCGCTGCGCGCTCTTGACCAGGGCGCGGCCGCCGCTGTCGAGGATCCTCGCGGATCTTTTCGAGCTGGTCCAGCGTGGGAGCAAAGAAGTGATCTTTTTCGAGTGTACTCTAATTTCCGGTCTGCCTGCCTGGGAGATCGGTGTGTATGAAAACGGCCACTTCAAGAACTCCTTCACCAAGGCCCACTTCTCGGATGCGATCGACCTGGATAAAAAGGCCACCAATCAGGTGCTCCTCATCGCCCGGGACGAGCAGATCACGCTGTACATCAACGGCGTCCGCCAGGGACGTCATTACGACTACTCCAAGCAGCGCATGGAGGGCGTCTTCGGCTTTAGCGCCAACCAGGACTCCGGGGAGAGTTCCTGCAATTTGGAGAATTCGTGGGTTTGGGCTCTGGAATAGACCGGAACGATGCAATAGTACAGACGGGTGTCCTGAAAGGATATCCGATTTTCATTTACAATGAAGTAAATCGGACCAATTGTGGTAGAATATTTAGAACATTTTTTCTGTTTCCACCAAGAGGAGATTTTTATGGGTAAAAAGGTGATGGTCTTCGTAGGGACTGAAAAGGGCGGCTTTATTTTTGAGAGCAACGCCAAACGAAAAAAGTGGGAGGTTGGCGACATCCATTTCAAGAGCTGGAATGTGATGCACATGCAGATGGACCCGCGCGATCACCGTCTGCATGCCGCCACCAGCCACTTTGTCTATGGCCCCACCACGCATTATTCGGACGACCTCGGAAAGTCCTGGACCCAGGCGAAGCAGGTCCCGCTGCTGACCCGGCCTTCCCGGTCCGGGCGCCCGGCCAGCACCGTGGAGGAGGCGTTCCGCTCCGAGGGTGGCGAGAGCGTCAAGGAGATCCCGGAGAAGATGATCAAGGTCTGGAACATCAAGCCCGGGCGTGAGAACGAGCCAGGCGTGCTGTATGCCGGTGCGCAGCCTGCCAGTTTCTTTGTCTCCCGCGACCGTGGCGAAACCTGGACCCTGAACGAAAGCCTGTACGATCATCCCCAGCGTGGACAGTGGAACCCGGGCGCCGGGGGCCTGACCCTGCACACCATCCTGCTCGATCCCAGGGATCTGAACCGCATGTATATCGCGGTCTCTGCCGCCGGCTGCTAC
This sequence comes from Bacteroidota bacterium, assembly GCA_050258995.1. Lineage (GTDB taxonomy): Bacteria > Chloroflexota > Anaerolineae > Anaerolineales > Villigracilaceae > Defluviilinea. The sequence continues at coordinate 2,517 of JBLMZU010000026.1, read as the reverse complement.
CGCACCGACGATGGCGGGCAGACCTGGGCGCCGCACAACAAGAATGTGCGCGCCGATTTCATGCCAAACAAGTTCCCGGAGTTCGGGCAGTGCGTTCATAAGATGGCGATGCACCCCTCGGACCCGAATGTGCTCTACCAGCAGAATCACTGCGGCGTCTACCGCAGCGACAACGCTGGTGAGGACTGGATCGACATCGGCGAAGGCCGCCTGCCCAGCCGCTTCGGTTTCCCGATCGCGGTCCATCCCATCGACCCGCGCACTGTTTATGTGGCCCTCGAGGAAAGCGACGAGTACCGCATGAGCGTGGACGGCAGGTTCTCCGTCTGGCGCAGCCGCGATGCCGGTGAGTCCTGGGAGCGCATGACCAAGGGCCTGCCCGAAAAAGCGCATCTCGTCGTCCTGCGCGAAGCCATGGCAACCGACACCTTTGAGGATGCCGGGATCTACGTGGGCACCCATACCGGCCAGTTGTTCTACAGTCGTGATTCAGGTGACTCCTGGGACATGCTGGCCGATTTCCTGCCGCCCATCCAGTCGGTGGAAGCGGCCGTTGTAGAGGATTAACAGAGAATCACCCCGGGAACACATCCCGGGGTTTTTCGTTCTTTAAGGAAGGGCCTGGCAGATTCAAACAGTACCTGTGGAGAGCGAAATGCGAGAAAAATTCCCCTAGTGGAAGATGATCACCGGTTTTGTCCTGTTCATCTTCTTTCACCAAATCTATGGCATTCTGGGCGGGGGGATTGCAGGTGCGGTTCTGGGGGAACGTTTTGAGTCAATCTATTCACACATGAAGATGTACTTCCATGCTTATCTCGTCGTTAGCATCATTGATTATTTCATCCGACGCAGACAGATCGATTCCGCCAGGACGTTTTGGACGGCCCGGATGCTGGTTGTCGCCTCCTTCCCGTGGATGTCGATCGCCATCTGGTTCATCCCGGTTGCGCTTGGGATCGATCTGGGGAAGTTCGAGCTTCCCTATTCCCTCGCGCTCACTCTTCTTGGTTTGTACCTTGCATTCCGGCTGGATGAAGGTCTGGAGAACGTTCAATTTCGCCCTGCACTGCAATCCATGATCTGGCTGGCATTTGCAGCTGCCGTGATCACCTTCATTGGATTTTCCTTTCACGTACCGGAGAACTTCTTCATCGCGCCAAAGTAGAGGATGGTAAAAATCGCATCCATTGGGCTGTGAGCCCGGCTCCTCCCCGATTTTGGCTTTCTCCGCTCCATGAGCCTGCTACCCTGATAGGAAGTGCAGGTTGCCGGCCTCGGTATTCAGAAAAAGCCCACAAGATTACCCGGCCCGCAGTCCCACGATCACGATGATACAGACGGAAACCATGGCAATCGACAGGGAATAAAGAAGAAAATTGATCATGCCCTCCTGCCGGGCAGATCCATGGCTTCCCATGGCGGCCATCGGCATGGTCGAACCGGCCTTCCACATTGCGGCGAGCAGTGTTGCCAGCCAGTTTGCGAATGAGCCGTAAATCGCAAGCCAGAAGGCGATCGCCAGCCAGGTGGCGGAGAGATGAAGCCGCTGCCATAACAAACCCAGGATGACCAGGAAAATCCCATTCATCAAGCCCTCCAGATGGCTGGCCAGTCCCATTCGTGGGTTGGCGAATTTGGGCACGACAAATCCGGTCAGCAAGCCGATCAGGAACAGCAGAATCCCAAGTTGAAGCAGCAGCGCATCCATTTCAGCCTCCTTTAAAACAATACAAGAAAATTCTGCAACACATTCTCTACAAGAACCCGGTCACCTGAGATCCTCGCCCGTCCCATGGCATCGACATACGATAAGCGCCCAGACACAAAGAGGTTGAAATCCAGCACATCCATTTCCAGCTGCGCCTGCGGTTCGCCCCTGCCAATCCTCCATCTCCCACCTGCCGTGCCCGATAGGTTCACAATCATGCCCCGGCCCTTCAACCTCCTGGTTAGCTCACGAGAGGCATCCAGGACGACCAGTTGGTTAATGCGTCCATCATGTTCGGGTGTCTGTTGAAAGGGACGTCCCACGGCGCGGCAGATATCGAGGCGGTGCATCCATGTGTCGCGGCTGTGAATGACCCACATCAAATGGCGCACTTTCAACATGCCGGCCAGGGCATGCGGAAAAGGAATAGGCTTCAGCAAGCGGAATCCATATGCCCAGTTTTTGATGGCTGCCGGCCCGACCTGGTGGAGCTCAGCAATAAGTTCCTGATGTGTTCTCCTGGCCCGTTCCTTTACCTGGAGCTCATTGATGGCATCCTCCGGCAAACGGCCGGGACGGATCCTGCTGTACTGGCGGATCATTTCCCCATAACCAGTGCCGCTAAGATAGCCTCCGGCCTGGTGCGCCACCACAGCCTGTACATTCCAGGCAGTGCAGGCTGTAGGCAGGCTCCAGTCCCTGGGGGGAAGCGCTTCGATGAGATCCATAAAACGCTTTAACTCTGTTTGCAACAGGGAAAATGCTTCCTCCGCTGTGACGTAGGGGATATCAAGGGCGGAGACGAT
>JBLMZU010000025.1:0-12061 GCA_050258995.1 Bacteroidota bacterium | reverse complement strand
GGATGGTGACCCTGTCGCCTTTGCTGAACTCACCCATGATCTCGGACCAATCGCTGTGGTCCCGGTGCGCCTCCAGGCCGCGGACACGGACAATTCCTCGTTTCTGCCACCCCCCGGGCCTGGGAGCTTCGACGGGATTGGTGGGCGCTTCCGTCGCGTCGACCTCAGTGTTGGATAAATCCTCAATCCCATCCGGCCCGGGCGCTGCCCGGGATCCCGTGACAGGAACAACGTTCTGAGGCCAGTCATACGACTGGAATTCATCCCCGGTTATGACATTCTTCGCGCCGCAGTTGGGACAGGTAAACTCATACCCCTTTTGACCGGAAGCATATGCGCGCCTGGCGGCATGCAGTGTTTTTGCCGGTACTTCCCATATGTTTTTACAATTAAAGCAAGTGATTTGCATTTCGCGGCTCCTTGCCTGCCCATATTCCCTCGAAAGACCTGGACTTCCTCGCCGGAACGGAGCAAGGCTAAAGGAGTTAACGAACTTGCGCTTCGGGTGCTATGCCTGGACCCCTTGATATACTATACTGCCATCATCCCTGGCACCCGGAAAGACCCATGTCCCAGCGAGTTGCCTCGACCGTTTCTATCATCCTGAACCTGCTCCTGTTCGCCGTATTTGGCATGCTGGCATTTATCTTCGAAATCATTGTGCTGAATGGCGTCTCGGAAAGCCAGGGGGCCCGTGCTCTTGGCATTTCACTTGCCTGCCTGGGTGCGTGGGCAATCCTGCTTGGTATGCTATCCTGGAATGCCACGGCTCTTCTGATCGACCGGTTTCGCTTGAATCCAGCACCGGCTATTCTGCTTACCCTTATTCTCGGAATGCTGTGCAGCGGCGTGATTTCCTTTCTTGCCATCCTTGCTTCCATTCTCCCGGCAGGGATCCGCTGACACGCCCAACAACTTAAATAGACCGGACTGAGGGGATCTCCTCAGTCCGGTCTATTTCCCTACTCAGGAATGCCAGGGGGCGAACCTGGCTTGAGAATTGTTTACTTTACGAAGACCGGTACGGCACTATTTTCGTAGGTCCCGTTGCCGAGCTGGTCATCCTTGTTCAGCCCCCAGCACTGGATGTCATCTGTGCCGGGCGTATGGATCGTAAGCATCACACAGGCATGGTATTTGCCTACAGCCAGCTGCCAGGCAGCTGAAACCTTCAACACCGCCTGGGGGATGGAGCTGCTGGCTTGTGAATTGGTTCCCAGCTGGCCATAGTAATTGGAGCCCCAGCACCAGACCTCGCCGCCACTCAGGACACAAGTATGGTTGCCGCCGGCAGTGATGGTCCTGCCACTCCTGATCCCAAGCACATTGACCGGGACATTGCTGCCCTTGTTCGTTCCATCTCCGAGCTGGCCATAGTCGTTATTTCCCCAGCACTGGACTCCACCTTCGGGCGTGATCGCACAGGTATGGGCGATTCCTGCAGTGATGGCATGCAGTTTGCCACCGGTCACCGGGACGATGCCGGTCGGTCCCGAAGCCGGACGAGTACCTTAGTTGGAGAAGCAACCGGGCTGCTGACAGGTATTTTGGTGGGTGTGCTGGTCGGCGTATTGGTTGGTCTATTGGTAGGAGTGCTTGTCGGCGTAATCGTTGGTGTATTGGTCCGGCCATATTTCGTAGATTCGCGCCATGAAATTGAAATATGGCGGATCTGGTCTCCTCGTTAAACAACATTCCAAATCCCCGGATCGATCGGCGTGCACTTTGGCAGATTCATGATCCCATAGGTATCGTACAATAGGAGGAAACACTGATGGATCTTCCAACATCTGCCCTTCAAAACTTCTACCGGTCTGCCCAGCACCGCCATCCGGACGTCCTCTTTCACGGAGATGCTTCCAGGCGTGAGATCGCGCTGACCTTTGATGATGGCCCGCATCTACAGGATACGCCGCGCCTGCTGGATGAGCTGGAGAAACATCAGGTGCGTGCCACATTCCACCTAGTGGGAAGGTATGCCGAGCGGCATCCGGATTTGGTTCGCCAGATCCATCGCGGCGGACACCAGCTGGCTCTGCACTGTTACCGGCATATTCCCTTCCCCATGGAGAATCCCGCCCGGCTCCGTGCCGACCTGGACCGCGCCCAACGGTTCATTGCCGAGGCAGCCGGCCTGACACCCGAGACAATCCGGGATGTGCGCACACCTTATGGGATCTTCACTTCGCAGACTCTGTCCCAGCTCACGGAATGGGGCTACCGCCTGGTCATGTGGACCAGCCTGCCGCCGCACTGGATGCAGCCGGTCGGCTGGTCGATCCGCCAGGTCATGGCGTCTGCTGTCCCCGGCGCAGTGATCGTCCTGCACGATGGCAACGGCCATGGAAAGCGCGTGGCCGAGATCGTGGATATTGCCGTCCCACGCATCAAATCCCTTGGATTTGAATTTATCACCGTGGAGGAGATGCAAAGGCAGCGGGCTCAATCTTCAGAAACAGAGGTAAGGACTTAATGCAATTGATCAGTATAAACATCGCCGACGAACGGACCATTCATCGAAAAGATCGTGACGAGAAAACCGGCATCTTCAAGATGCCCACTGACAGGCCTGTCCGGGTGAACAAGCTGGGACTGGAGCAGGATGTCATCGTCAGTAAAAAACATCATGGCGGACCTGACCAGGCGGTCTATGTGTACGGCACGCCGGATTATGACTGGTGGAGCGAGGAGCTCGGCAGGGAGATCACGCCTGGTACTTTTGGCGAAAACCTGACGATCAGCGGCCTGGAGAGCGCAACTTTCAACATCGGCGATCTTCTGCATGTTGGCGAGATCGCTCTGCAAGTGACCGCGCCGCGCATTCCCTGCGGTACATTTGCCGCCCGCATGGAGGTCCCAAACTGGGTGAAAAAATTCCGCCAGACAGAACGCCCAGGGTTGTACTGCCGTGTGATGAAAGAAGGAGTGATCAAAGTGGGTGACCCGGTCTCGATGAAAAGCTATGAAGAAGAAACGATCTCCATTTTGGAAATGTATCGGGACTATTATGTAAAGGATAAGAGCCGGGAGACCCTGCTTCGTCATCTTAAAGCTCCCATTGCAATCCGGGCCCGAAAGGATATCGAAAAGGAATTACAGAATCTTGCCTCGCGATAGGAAGCAACGCAGCATATGCGTTTGCGTAAGAGGCAGGAAGTCTTTGTGCGTCGGGAATGTGGAACATGACAGACAATCAACTTTGGACACGCTGGACCCTGGCAAACGCCCTGAGCGAAATGTTCGGGCTCGGGCTGACATTTGTGATCACCGGCTTATTCTTTTCGAACATGGGCGAGGCAACCACCAGCGCGGGCGTCCTGCTCGCCTTCCTGGTGGCGGTTGTCAGCGGCGCCGTGGAGGCGACCTTCGTCGGCCTGGCACAATGGTGGGCGATGCGGCCGCGCTTTCCCTTCATCGGCAGATTCGAGTGGTGGGGCGCGACGCTCATTGGCGCCATGATCGCGTACGTGCTGGGATATCTCCCATCTACGATCATGAGCCTGACAGCAGAGACCGGCTCCAGCGCAACCACGGCCGAACCGGCGCAATGGATTGTCCTGCTGCTGGCGGCGGGGATGGGCGCGGTTGGTGGCGCAGTGCTGTCCTTCGCCCAATGGCTGGTCCTGCGCCGAAAAGTGGAACGCGCCGGGATGTGGATCCCCGCCAACATGCTGGCCTGGACCTTCGGCATGCCGCTCATCTTTTGGGGAATCGACATGGCGTTCAAGATGCCGGAATTGTGGCAGTCTGTATTATTGATGGCGGGGACTTTATTCGTCACCGGCGCGGTCGTGGGCGGAATCCACGGGCTGTTCCTCATCCGGCTCAGGGAAGTGGGGTGAACCATGCTTGGTCTTCATGAGATTGAAATCTTCCTGCAGCGTACGCCTGTTCCCCTGCAGGAGATTGTTTTCGAGCTGCGAAATCTGATTGCCGAGGTCGCCCCGGACGCGGTGGAAGTGATCCGTTGGGGTGGGCTGAGCTACTTCCACCGAGGGCGCGGGGGCATTGTCAGCGCCAGCATCTGCCAGGTCGCCATCTTCGAGGGCCATATCGGGCTCGGCTTTATCCATGGCGTCTATCTGTCCGATCCTCACCATCTGCTCGAAGGCACGCAAAAAGCTAAACGGTATGCCTGGATCAAGTCCTATGACGACGCGCCCTGGGAGGATCTGAAGCAATTGATCGAGGAAGCGTACCATTTCGATCCGCGTTCACTGCCGCTCAATTCCTGAATTGCCTTTATAGAAATCCTGTTCTATAATTGGAGAATTGTTGTCCAATTCAAATACCGGAGGATGAGATGAGCCTGTCAGACCGATCTGAGCCAGCCCAGATGGACAAAGTGATCCAGGAGCAGGATTTCCTGAAAAACATGTTCGACCTACTGGATGAAACCTTCGAAAATCATCACGGCATTTACCTCGATAAAAATACATCCCTCTTTCCCACCCTGGATACAATTTCCGCACGGGAGGCGTCCATCCCGGTCGGGGGGAAATGTGCCACGTTGGCCGCCCAGGTGGCGCATGTCATCTTTTATCTCGAGGTCCTGGAACGCTATGTGGTGCACCACGACACCTCCCGCGTCGATTGGGGTGAGGTCTGGCGCACCGTGAAGGAAGTCAGCCCTGAGGAATGGGAGGAGTACAAGCGCAAACTGCGGGACACGTACGGACGCATCCAGGCGATGTTCCGCTCGAACCCGGTTTGGAACGAGGATTCGATCGGCGGCGCCATGGCAGTGATCGTGCACACGGCCTACCACCTCGGCGAGATCCGCCAGGCGCTTTGCACATTAAAATAAGCCATGCCGCTTATCCACAAAGTGGACTGTGTCCGGGTGCATGTGCCCGATCTGGAAGCGGGCCTGTCCTTTTACCGCGACCGCCTCGGTCACGAGCTGATCTGGCGGACGGGGACCGCGGCGGGGCTGCGTCTTCCGGACAGCGAGGCGGAGCTTGTGATCCAGACAGAGAGGCAGGGTCCCGAGACCGATCTGCTGGTGGAGTCGGCCGATGAAGCAGCCCGGTTCATCGAGCAGGCTGGAGGAAGGGTTATCGCCCCGCCATTCGACATCCAGATCGGGCGCTGTGTTGTGGTGGAAGATCCGTGGGGAAACGTGCTGGTGCTGCTGGATGGGAGCAAGGGCATGCTCGAAACAGATGCGAATGGGGATGTGATCGGAAATATTGCAACATGAAAGAGTGTAAAGATGACGTTCAAGCGTCAAAAATATCCCATGCCCAACGATATCCGTGAAGCTCTGAACGAGTATGGATTAATGGACATTGATCCTGCCCGCCCTCCATACCAGCAGAACGATTACATTGAATGGATTAGTTGCGCCAAACGCGAATGGAGACAAGATGCAAACCGTTGACGATGAGCTGGTCCGCTTCGAGGCAGAAGGTGCCCTTTCCCTGCCGGATGCCAGCAAAAAAGGCCATGTCGAACACGAGGGTGCCCGGATCTGGTATGCAGCCTTTGGTGCCGGATCGCCCGTGCTCCTCTTGCATGGCGGCCTGGGCAACAGCAGCAACTGGGGATACCAGGTCCCTGCGCTGCTGGAAAACGGCTATCGTGCCATCCTGATCGACAGCCGCGGCCACGGGCGCAGCACGCGTGACGAGAGGCCGTACTCCTATGAGCTGATGGCTTCTGATGTCCTGGCGGTGATGGACACCCTGCACATTGAAAAGGCAGGTTTGGTCGGCTGGAGTGATGGCGCCTGCACGGCCCTGGTCCTGGCCGACAAAAATCCTGCCCGGGCCGCGGGCGTGTTCTTCTTCGCCTGCAACATGGACCCGAGCGGCACGAAGGAGATCGAGTTCACTCCCACCTTGCAGCGCTGCTTCAGCCGCCATGTGCAGGATTACAAGCAGCTCTCCTCCACACCGGACCAGTTCGACCAGTTTTCCGAGGCTGTTGGCCTGATGCAAAGGACCCAGCCCAACTACACGGCGGACGATCTGGCCCGCATCCAGGTGCCGGTTGCCATCGTACAGAGCGAGCACGACGAATTCATCAAGCGCGAGCATGCAGAATATCTGGCCCGCAGCATTCCCAACGCAGAATTCGTTTACCTGCCCGGCGTCAGTCACTTTGCGCCGTTACAAAGACCAGGGCTTTTCAATGAGGCGATGCTGGCCTTCCTCGGCAACGTCCTGCCCTGAGCACGGGCCCGGCAAATAATTCGGGATAAAAAGGTGGGCACAAATCATTTACATTGCTTGAAATTCTGCCTAAAATAAGAGACGGCGGGTCAGAAAAAAACTCATTGTCCATTTGAAGCACGCAGGAGAGGAGAAGACAATGGAACGAGCAGAATGGCTCAGGCAGATGCGAAAAATGACAGAGGCGATCTACGATCATCAATCGCCCGAATATTGGACCAACTTCGGATTGTATCCAAACGAAACGCAACTGGAATTTTTACGTAAATTTCTGGACCGCCTGCCACCGCATTCCAACATCCTGTCTGCAGCCTGCGGGGCTGGACGGTATGATGGGATACTGCTGGATGCCGGGCATAACGTCGTCGGCATCGATCAATCCGCCGGGATGCTGGCCCGGGCCAGGGAACACTTCCCGGGGATCCGCTATGAGAAAATGGGCCTGCAGGAGATGAATTTCCACGAGGCGTTTGAGGGCATGATCTGCATGGATGCCATGGAACACATCTGCCCGGAGGACTGGCCAGGCATTATAAACAACTTCTCGGCAGCCTTAAAACCGGGTGGGATGTTGTACTTTACCGTGGAAGTGCCCGATGCACAGGAAGTAAACGCCTCCTACGAAAAATCGAAGGCGATGGGGTTACCCGCCGTCCCGGGCGAGGTGGCGGACCAGGTCGAAGCATCCTACAGGCAGATCATGGCACACAGTTCCAGGGACGTTTCCGGATCGATGGCAGACCTGTCGGTTTACCATTACTATCCCTCTTTGGAGCAGGTGCGTTCGTGGCTTGACGAGGCAGGGCTGACCCTCGAAGAGGAGGGAACCGGGCTTTGGTACGAGCACCTGATCGCCCGGAAGAGATGATCATTTAGCAGTAACAGGAAAGAGGACATGGGAAAAAACGAGTCTGATAAGAATGACTATGCCGCTTCACTGAATCAGGCGCTGATCGATGACCTGAAGAAACAGGGATTGATCAAAACGCCACAGGTGGAAGCAGCTTTCCAGGCAGTGTTTCGGCACTGGTTTCTGCCAGGCAGGCCGCTGGAGGAGGTCTACTCCGACCGGGCCATCTCCGCCAAACAGGACCCGGAGGGGAAATGGATCAGTTCCTCCTCGCAGCCGGCCATCATGGCCATTATGCTCGAGCAGCTTGGTCTGGAGCCGGGGCACAAGGTCCTCGAGATCGGCACTGGACCCGGCTACAATGCAGCGCTGATGGCTCACATCGTTGGAGAAGAGGGCCAGGTGGTCAGCGTGGAGATCGATGAGGACCTGGCAGACGCTGCACGCGACCGCTTGAGACAGGCAGGTTTCGACTCCGTGAAGGTGATCTGCGCCGACGGTGGTTATGGTGCTCCCGATGCCGCGCCCTTCGATCGCATCATCCTGACCGTAGGCGCCCCCGATATCCCGCCTGCCTGGTGGGAACAGATGAAGCCGGGAGGCCGGCTGGTCCTGCCCCTGGTCCTCAGGGGGTCGATGAAGTCGATCGCGTTCGAGCCTGTTGAAGGACACCTGGCAAGCCTCTCCGTGACCGATTGTGGTTTTATCCCGCTGCGCGGCGATTTCGCATCCGAGGCTCCCAACCGTGTAGAGCTGGGCCCTGAACCGGGGTTGTATGTGGAACCGACGAAAGAGCTCTCCATCGAGAGTGATTCCCTTTATGGATGGCTGACCCACCCGGTCAAAGACTGGCCGGCGAATCTGGAAATTTCGGCCGGGGATGTTTTGGGCGGCAGTTTATGGACCTGGCTGGCCCTGCACGAGCCTCGAATATGCAAGCTGGAGGCGGAAAATGAGTGGGTGGACCGCAATGTCATCCCCCCGTTGTTTGGGATCGATGCGGCAAAGAGATCGGCCCACACCGTTGTGTTAATTGGACTGAACGGCGCGGCTGCCTTGATGCGCCCACCCGACCAGCCTCTTCCGATTGTCCCCCTGGAGAAACTATTCGTGCCCGATTCTCCGGCCGCACAGCCTTTCCTGCTCTTCGTGCGTCAGCTCGGCCCGGATGAATCCGCGGCAGAACAGCTCCTGGCACAGATACAAACCTGGAAGGCCGCGGGCAGCCCACAGTCCCTGAACATGCACATCCGGGCATTTCCAAAGAACCAGGACTACCGGCCAGGTGGTGATGAAGTTCTGCTCGAGAAGAAATGGACAAAACTTGCGATTCGCTGGCAGTCATCGGCCTGACTTTCCAGGTCCTGCCGGTTTTGAGGTAACGCAGGGAAACACACGGTGTTCTGACTGGTAATCCAATTATGAGATCCCTGGCAGATCTCATAAGCAGTGACACATGGATACTGGCAAGAAAAGGCTTATTCAATATAACGGAGGAAGAGTAGGATGGCACAAAAAGTGATCGTTCTCGGAGGTGGTGTGGCGGGCATGAGCGCCGCCCATGAGTTGGCAGAACGGGGATTTCAGGTAAAGGTATATGAGAAAAAATCCATTGCCGGCGGCAAAGCCCGAAGCGTACTGGTCTCGGACACCGGCAGTCTATTCTGCTATGTGCCCGGTCCCGATGGCCAGTATGAAGTGCAACGTTTTCGAGCGCCGTGGAAGCCGGGGGACTCCGATCTGCCGGGCGAGCATGGTTTCCGGTTTTTCCCAAGCTTCTACCGGCATGTTACGGACACGATGAAGCGAATCCCGTATGGGAATAATAAACAGGGAGTATTTGACAATCTCACCGATACCACCCAGATCGCCATTACCCAGTTTGGGAAACAGGGCGTGCTGATGCTGGCACAGTTTCCGCGCAGCTATGGAGAACTGGTCACCCTGCTCAAAAGCATGAAGGAACTTAAAAATATAGGCATAGAGCCCGGGGATGTGGACCTCTTTGCGTCGAAACTCTGGCAATACCTGACCATGTGCCAGGACCGCCGCATGGACGACCTCGAAAAGATCGGCTGGTGGGAATATATCGATGCCAGCGAGCGCTCGGCAGCCTACCAGAAATTCCTGGCAGAGGGATTGACACGCTCGCTGGTCGCGGCCAATGCGCACGTGGCAAATGCCAAAGTGGAGGGGGATGTCGGCATCCAGCTGATCCTCGGGCTGTCGGAACCGGGCGTGAACGCGGACCGGGTCCTGAATGGACCGACAAACGACGTCTGGATCAATCCCTGGCTGAAGTACCTGTCCGGCAAGGGCGTGGAATATTGCTTTGATACTCACATCTACAGCATTGAGTGCGATGGAAAAACGATCACCGGGGTGACACTGCTGGACAACCAGGGTAAAACATTTACAGATACGGCCGATTACTACGTCCTGGCCGTGCCGGTCGAAGAGGCGGCCCGCCTGCTGGCAGATCCGAAACAGGCGAAGCTTCTGGAGGCTGATTCCACACTGAAAAAAATAATCAGGCTGGGCGGCGACGATCATGTAGCCTGGATGAACGGCATCCAGTTCTATCTAAAGACGGATGAGCCCATGATCCACGGCCATATGATCCATATCGACACGCCGTGGTCGCTCACCTCCATCTCGCAGTCACAGTTCTGGACGGGTTTCGACTGGATACATGCCGGGGACGGCAATGTCAATGGGATCCTCTCCGTGGATATTTCCGAATGGAATCAAAAGTACGAGGGCAGGACCGCCATGGAATGCACCCGCGAGCAGATCATCAAACGCGTGTGGAAGCAGCTAAAAGAAAGCGTCAATATTAACGGGCAGACGGTCCTGGACGATGACGATCTTCAATATATCTTCATCGACCCCGATATTCGGAACGAGGTTGAGGACAAACTGGATCGCAGCCAACCCACGCGATATAAAGACGCTGAGCCTCTTTATATCGATATTGTCGACAGCTGGCATCTGCGTCCCGATGCCTATACCCGCATTCCCAACTTCTTCCTGGCAGCAGATTATGTGCGCACGAACACCCAGCTCGCCACCATGGAGGGTGCGAACGAGGCCGCCCGCCGGGCCGTCAACAGCATCATCTCGGTGTCCGGTGCGAAGGTTCCCCTCTGCAAGATCTGGCCTCTCGATGAGCCATTCATGTTCAAATTCTGGCGCTGGTACGACGCGAAGCGATATGACCGCGGCGAACCCTGGAATTCAGATTTCCCGTGGTTCATCGATGTGGCCCAGTACGTGCTGGTGACAGCCTACCAGCTGTGGCATAACATCACAGGAAGAAAAAGACAAAAAACCTGAAACATCTGAAACAAAAGAGAGCCCGCCCGGGTGCGTGGGCTCTCTTTGGATCTCTTTAACCGATCAGCATGCCCACTTTTTTCGCCTCATACTGGACGCCCAGTTGATTAAAAATCTGCCGGGCACAGACCAGGGCATTATTCTTTTCAGCTCCCTTCAGAATGTGTTGACCGAGGTAGAGATACGCCCGTCCCTGCTCATAGGGCATGTTCAATCTGCCGGCATCTTCCAGGGCCGCCTGCCATTGGATCTGTGCCTTTTCCGGCTTTCCATCCAGCCAGTCAAACAGACCGGAATAGAGCTTCAATCTCGGCTGACCAATCGGGTACACGCCTGCAAACTTCTTCAATGACTTGCAGGCCTTCGCGGCATCATTTCGATATTTTGTATCGCCATTCTGCCAGGCATTCAGGAATACCTCGGCGGCACCGGCATAGCCTTCAATGGAATAGGGAGCCGTCGGGTTGCCTGCGGTCATCTTCGCGGTTGCCGCGGCCAGATCCAGAGCGCGAGCCATATCACCTGACCGCCAGTAGACCAGCGCCAGCGCCCCCTGGGAGCGGATTTGGCTCGCCAGATCGATATTCTGCTCGAGGAGAGAGAGGGATCTTTCATACTCATCCAGGGCCTGCTGCAAAGTGCCCTGTCTGGACTGCCGCAGTAAAATCTCTGCCCGCAAGGTATGGGACCAGACCTGCGGCATGATATCCTTGCGGCGGATGGCGCGCTCCTGCACCTCGTCAGCAGTTTCCCAACCAAACTGGTACTCGCCCTGGTGGAAGAGCACAATGGAAAGAAGACTCTTCGCCTCATCGTAGTGACGCATGTCGCCGATGCGCTCATCGATTTCCATTGACTCCCGGAAATCCTCCACCGCGTTTTTCCATAGCACCGCGCCGATCTCATAGGTTCCACATCCCGCAATGGCATAGGAAAGGGAGGGCAGATCGTTCGCACTTCGTCCCACTTCATGGGCCCGATTCCGGTACGCCCAGGCCCAATCGTGCCGCGGCAGGATGCCTGACACAATGCACATATTGGTATAACAGCGGGCGAGAACCGGGGATTTGACGCCAGCCCTCTCCGCCAGGTTAACCGCCTGAAGCGTACTTACAACCAGGGGTATGGGTTTGTTCATCTGATAATAAACATGACCCAGCCGCACAAGTGCCTGGGCGCCTTCAAGCTTTTTTGCCTGTTCGGTCTCCTCGAGATAACTGGGAAGCGCTGTCTCCAGGATCGGTTTCGGTTTAATCCGAAACTGGACCTGCCTTGCCAGATCGCTCAGTAACCCGGTGACCAGACCCATCCCCTGCTCAGGCGTCTTCCCGCCCAGCAGCTGGACGGAGCGCTGCAGGTGCTGGCGGCATTTTGGCAGATCGCCCAGTCCATAATGAGCCTCCGCCAGCTGGCGTTCCCAGTGAGCCTGCCGCAGAGGCGAGACCTTTACATCATTGTTGTTCACAAGCTGAAGCGCCTCTTCGAAGAATTCAATGGCCTCAGGGTTGGCAAAGTTGAACATCGCCTGCTCGCCCGCCTTCTCCAGATATTCCATAGTCTTTTGCGAATTCCTGGCATTCTTCCAGTGATAAGCAAGCACGCCGTAATAGGGCGAGATATCCTCCTCGAACGTTTGCTCGTACCAGCCTGCTACGGCCTGATGAAAGGTCTGGCGCTGTGAAAAGGTCATCAGGTTATA
>JBLMZU010000024.1:0-10288 GCA_050258995.1 Bacteroidota bacterium | reverse complement strand
AGAGAGATCGGTTACTTTTCTTTTGTCAAAACCGGCTAGATTGACCATCTCCAGAGAGCTGGCTACACGACGGGCAGTTTCCTCCTGAGGCAGGCGGCGCATTTTTAATCCAAAAGCAACGTTGTCGTAAACGTTCAGGTGAGGAAAAAGAGCGTAGTCCTGGAAGACCAGTCCAAAATCCCGCAGGTGAGGCGGGATGGATGTCAGGTCCTTTCCATCGAAGGAGATGAACCCGGAGTCGGGTGCTTCCAATCCGGCAATGATTCGCAAAAGCGTGGACTTTCCGCTTCCCGATGCACCCAACAGACAGATCGTGGCGCCTTTGTCCAGCTCGAAGGAGATATCGTTGAGGAGCAGGTGGCCCTCATAGGTCTTGAATATATGATGGACTTCCAGCATCAGAATTCCCCCGAGCCGGGAAGGCGAAGTTTTTCGATGAGCAGAATGCTGACAAGCGTGAGCACCATCAGAACGGTCGCCATGGCCATGGCCTGGCCATAGTTCAATCCGCCGGGCTGGGAAAGGAAACGCTCAATGGCCACCGGGATGGTTGGATAATCGGGCCGTGAAATCAGGAGCGTGGCGCCAAATTCGCCCAGGGAAACGGTGAACGCAAACACTGCCGCCGTCAGTGTGGCGCGACGCAGGATGGGCAGGTCGATGTTCCTCCACACTTCAAGCGGCGAGGCGCCCAGGGAAGCTGCCGCATGCCGCAGGCGTTCCGGGATGGAGGCGATGGCTGGCTGGAGCGCCCGGATGACGAACGGCAGGGCGACCAGGGTGTGGGCAAAGGGGACAAGCCAGGGCGAGGCAAGCCAGGCTCCAAATGAAATGATAAAACCAAGGCCAAGCATGACCGCGGAGGAA
Source organism: Bacteroidota bacterium (assembly GCA_050258995.1). GTDB lineage: Bacteria > Chloroflexota > Anaerolineae > Anaerolineales > Villigracilaceae > Defluviilinea. The sequence goes on along the minus strand of JBLMZU010000024.1, from coordinate 9,421 downwards.
CCTAGCGGGAGCATGATCAACGGATCGAGCACCTTTTCCAATCGGCCCGGTTTCGCAAGAGCCAGCGCGCCCGGAAAACCCAGCAACAGCGACAAGGCCACCGTCATTCCGGCGTATCCCAGTGAGTTGACCGTCGCCCGGATGGGCGGGACATAAAAGACCGAGCCGGTCCGGTTGACGAACAGCTCCGTGTAATAGTCTGTCGTAAAGCCGTATTGAACCTCCCCGCGCTGGCCGCGGTCCGCTTCGAGACGGAAAAGGGAGCGAAAGGGAAGAGCTGCCAGAGGCAGGAAGAAAAAGGCGGCGAGCAGGAGGACAAAGACCGAGACAAAAAACCTCTCCCGAATGGAACGAGGCTTGACAAGGTTCGATGCCTGGGAGCGCGGCGCCGATTGAACCGTGGAGCGGGAAAGCACGTGCGTGTAAAGGACCGAGACGGTCAGCGTGCAGGCCAGCTGGATCATGCACAGGAGGGCGGCCAGCGAAAGGTTGGGAAGCTTGAGAACCCGCAGGTATATTTCCACTTCCAGGGTCGCAAACTGTGAGCCGCCCAATAACAGGATGACGCCAAAACTGGTGAAGTCAAAAAGAAAGACCAGCAGGGCGGCAGCCAGGATGGCCGGCCGCAGGAGTGGCAGCGTCACATATCGCCAGAGCCGTTGTGAATTCGCGCCCAGCGAGCGAGCCGCCGCTTCCAGCCGCGGATCCAGGCTGGAGAGGGCGTTTCCCACGATACGGATGATGATGGCCGTATTGTAAAAGACATGCGCCACCAGGATGGCCGTCAGCGTTCCCATGAAATTGAACGAAAGGGAAGGCAGCAGGGCATGGACCAGGCCGCGCGGTCCCAGCAGGGCGCTAAACCCTGCGGCGACCACCACCGTCGGAAGCATAAATGGAACAATTGTCAGGGCACGCAGCAGGGACTTGCCTCGAAAATCATAACGGGCGAACAGATAGGCGGCCGGAAGCCCCAGGAGCAGGGTCAGAATTGTGGAAAGTGCTGCCTGGTAAAAGGTAAAGAATAGAACGCGGCCCGCCAGCTGGAAGTTCTCGACCGTAAGGGTTTGCGGGCTGAAGGTCAGGCCCAGGATCCGGAGAAGAGGATAGAAAAAAGCGATCCCGAGAAAGGACAGTGGCAAAAGCCAGAGCAGCAGACGAGACCCGGCAGGCAGGTACGCAGATACATGAGCAGACAGGGCTGACCCTCCGGGTTTTAAAACCTGTTTCCCTGATTCCATGTATACCTGTCTGCCCTTTTCCCTGTCTTCTGTCTACTTGTATGCTTGCGACCCGTTTACGGACCGAACCTACTTCATCACCGTATTCGTCCAGGCCTCGATCCAGGCATCCCGTTTCGCGGCGATGACGTCGGGTGCAAGAGTGGCGGGCTGCTCGGGTGCCTGTGCGTACTTGGTGAATTCTTCCGGTACGGCTGCATTGGGATTTACCGGATAGACAAACATCTGCAGCGGGACATCCTCCTGGAACTGCTTGCCGAGCATGAAATCCACAAATTTCTCGGCGAGGGCGCGCTGCCGGGTCCCTTTGAGGATGCCAACAAACTCAATCTGGCGGAAGCAGGTATCGGGTCCGAGGATCGACGCGGTGGGCGCGTCCTGCGGCTTTTTCTCGGCATAGATCACCTCTGCCGCAGGGGAGGTTCCATAGGAAACAACCAGGGGCTGGGGCCCTTTTCCTGAGGAACCGCTGAAATTGGTGTAATAGGCGGTCTCCCAGCCATCCACCACGACAACGCCGTTATCCTTGAGTTTTTTCCAGTAATCCGTAAATCCGTCGCCGTAGTGTGCGACCGTTGCAAGCAGGAATGCCAGCCCTGTGGAGGAGGTGGCCGGGTTTTCCATCACGAGCAGGCCCTTATATTCAGGCTTCGTCAGATCCTCCAGGCTTTGAGGCACCGGCAAATTCTTTTCTGAAAAATAGGCCTTGTCATAATTGATGCACACATCGCCGTAATCAACGGGTAAAGCGCGGTTGGATGCATCGAGCTTAAAGGCATCCGGAATGCCACCCAGCGCGGGTGAGGGGTAGGGCTCATAAATATCGGCGTTCAGCGCCCGGGAGAGGAAGGTATTATCCACGCCGAAGAACACGTCGGCCAGCGGAGAATTCTTGGTCAGGATGACCTTGTTCAGAGCCGCGCCTGCATCGCCGCTCTGCAGTAAAACCACTTTGGCGTTGTTCGCATCTTCGAAGGCCTTCAAAATATCCTTACTGACCTGGAACGAATCATGGGTCATGACCGTAAGGGTTTGTGGGCCGGCCTGTTGCGTAGCGGTGGCAGTCGGTGAGCAGGCCGCCAGGAGAACAATCACAAGCAGAGACAAAAATATACGTTTCATGGTTTCCTTCTTTAGATACGCCGGTGGACGACCAGGAGCAGCCCGGATTCGATGGAGAGCGAGGCGGTCTCACCGGTCATTTCGTTACTGATGCCGCGGGTTTTATCGGGGTAGAGGGTCTCTTTTTGGAGGGGCCACTTCAGGCCGTCTGTCTGGATGCCGGAAACAGCGCCCTGCCACGGGATCAACGAAACAAGATCACCGCTTCCTCCGTGGACTTTGGCCTGGTCCCGGCAAAGGAGGACTTCCTCCACCCCGTCGTCCAGCCGGACATCGAATTGCGAAAGCCGAGGATCCGCCAGCAATGTGATATTGGCGAGGGTCTGATCCAGGCGGCCTCCGAGCGCGGCAACGATCAGGATCTGCTTTGGAGCGAACGCAATGGCGCGCTGGATGGCCAGCTCGAGGTCGGTCTCGTTCTTGTCACGCGGATAGGAGGCAATGTCGACGCCGTCCCTCCTGAATTTCTGGAGGCTGTCTCCATCTGTCGAGTCCAGGTCGCCGACGATCAGGTCAGGCCTGAGGCCGAGCGCCAAGGCATGCCGGGTTCCGCCGTCCGCACAGATGAGGGTATCGCCCGTCCGCAGCAGGGAACGAACCTTGGAGAGATCGGGGAGCTCCCCGTTGGCAAAGATGATGATACGTTGCAAAAGAAAACCATCCTCCGCGGAGGATGGTCGCTGAATTGAAAAGACAATGTTCCCTCCGCCAGTATGATCTGGATCAGGTATTGCGGGTTGAGCGCGGCTCGCTCCTCTCAGTCCCGCATCGCGGGACACCCCGTTCGATTGTTGAATATTAATATACCCGAATTTTGTGGACTGTCAATTCAAAAATTGGAGGTTTGCCGCCCCGCCTCTGCAGCCCTGGATGCATGCAGGCCGGGCGTACAATAGAGGATTTACCTGAGATTGGAAAATGTCATGTACTATTTACCACCCTGCTCACCGGACATGGAAAGCCCGGCTAGCGTACCCGGCGACGCCATTCCTCCTTCATTTGCAGCTCACGCGGGCTGGCACCCGAATCAAGCGCCAGAAAATCGGTCAGCAGACGATTGAACCTGGCCGCCTCGTCGATCATGGGAAAATGACCCGAGCCTTCCAGCTCGATCTGGTGGGTCACGGAGGAGAGGGAGAATTCCTCGTCCGGTGTGATGACAGCCGGATCCTTGTCTCCATAAACCAGCAGACAGGGGATATTCCTGCCCCGGAAGGTGCTAAAGATGTTATTGGACTGCAGCCCGGCCAACGAAGCAGCGATCGCCTGTGGATCGGCCTTGCTGGAATCGCTCAAAGCCGCGTTTGCATCTGCAGTACGGCTGGAGAGCCAGTCGGTCAGCTCAGCCGGCATACCAGTCCGCAGGCGGGCATTGACTGCCGAGTAGTCAAGCGGGCAGCTGACTGCCATCATCCTGTCCACACTCTGCGGGAAGCGGCTGGCGAAGGACATGCCCACCAGCGCGCCCAGCCCGTGGCCAACCAGGGCGATCTTGCCGATCCCCATCTCCATCAGGAAACGGTCGATCAACGAAGCCTGCTGCTCGAGGGAATAATTCAAAGGATTGTGAGCGCTATCTCCGAATCCCCACAGGTCCAGCGCGTAGGCGCGGAAGGAGGTCGAGGCGACCTGCATGGTGTTGATCCAGTAGCGCCATGAGCCGACCCAGCTGTGCAGGAAGATGACAGGACGGCCGCGTCCCAACACCTCGTAATGCACGATGGAGCTATCGATAAGGATTGCGCTCAAATTTCACTTTCCAAATTTTGCCAGGATCGTCTTTACGTGTGAAGTCAATTGGTCAGGCGCAAATGGCTTGAGCAGATATTCCTCAGCCCCGGCCTCCAGGCCCTGCTGGATCTCCGTCTCCTGGCCCTTGGCGGAGAGGAACACGATCGGGATGTCGCGAAGCTCAGGGTTTTGCTTCATAATCCGGCAGGCCTCATAACCCGTCATACGCGGCATACGGACGTCCATCAGGATGAGATCGGGGTTCACCTGGGGCGCCTGCTGGACAGCCTCCTCCCCATTGGCAGCCGTGAACACTTCATACCCGGCGAAGCGCAGGGTGAATGCCACCAGGTCCCGTATATCGCGTTCATCTTCAGCCACTAAGATCTTTGCCATGGAGTCCTCATTGTGTTTCATAAACAGGCAGTGTAAAGGAGAAAGTGCTTCCCTCGCCTGGAACGCCCGTACTGTTCATCCAGATATTGCCTCTGTGCATTTCCACAAGTTGTTTAACGATGGACAGCCCCAATCCTGTTCCCGGTGTGGAGAGGACCAGGGGGTTTTCGCCTCGATAAAAGCGTTCGAAGATCCGGTCCTGATCCTCCAGGGGGATGCCCACGCCATTGTCCTTCACATCCACCTGGACCTCGTGACCACCGTTCAGCGGATGGATCTGCACGGTAATGGTCCCGTTTTCGGGGGTGTAGTGATAGGCATTATCCACCAGGTTGCCCAGCACCTGGCGAATCCGCTCGATGTCGCCGTAGACGCGCGGCAGCTTCTTGGGTGCATCGAGGGAAAGCGCCATGAGCTTGTTCTCCTCGTGGGAGCGGCGCAGGATATCGTCGATCACATCCTCCGCCACCTCGCGCAGATCGAGTGCCTGCGGAGAAAGGGTGACCCGGCCCGACTCGATGCGCGAGACGTCCAGCAGATCGTTGACCAGGATGTTGAGTCGTTCCGTGTTGTTCTTGACAATATTCAGGAAGTGAGCCTGGTTCTCGTTGAGCGCGCCTGCTGCACCCATGAGCAGCACATCCACGTAGCCGCGAATCGAGGTCATGGGCGTCCGCAGCTCATGGCTGACCGTCGCCACAAATTCGGACTTGAGGCGGTCCACTTCCACTTCATGGGTGATATCCCGGAAAATGGACACCGTGCCCAGGAAGTCATTCTGGAATATGACAGGCGACAGGTGCACCAGGATGATCCGGCCGTTCTCCAGATCGATCTGTTCCGCGTACGTATCACCCTGCTCATATCCCGCCGGGGAATCCGACCAGTCACGGATGGTCTGCATCCAGGTTCCACCAGACTTGCCGAACAGGCCGCCGAACACATCCAGCGGCTCGCCCAGGACCCGGTTCGCCTCCAGGTTGAGGATCTCCTCCGCAGACGGGTTGACGAAGGTGATCCGGTTATTGGGCCCCGTGACCAGTACCCCATCTGCAACCGCCTCCAGGATGGCCTGGGACCGGCTGGCCTCCTCCTGCTCACGCCGGAGCATGCTGCCCAGCCTCTCCGCCTGGTCACGGATCAGCTCATACAGGTGCGCGTTATTGATCGCCACCGCAACCTGCCCGGCAATGGCTTTGACTAGGCTGAGCAGCTCCGGGCTGAAATAATCGGGCTTGCGATGAAAAACCAGCAGCGCACCGATCACATCCTCCGCGACCAGCAGAGGCATGGCGATGGCGCTGCGATGCTCACGGGAGGAATCAGGCGCCCTCACCCAGCGGGGATCGCTGTGAAGATCGTGGATCAACGCCGGCTCCCGCTGGGCAACCACCCAGCCTGCCAGCCCTTCACCTATATTCAGCTTGAAACCACGTCCTTCCCCTGAAACCCTTTCAGATAAGTAGCCGTAACCAGCCCGGTAGTGCAGGAGGTTGTCCTCCAGGTTGAGGAGCATGATCGTGCCCTGTTCGGCGCCGATCGCATCGTTGAGCAGGGCCAGGGTCCGGTTGAGAGCCCGGTCCAGGTCAAGGCTGGACGACACCTCGGTCAGGATGTGCAGGAGAGTCTCGGTATTCTGCTGCTCGCGCTGCAGCTGGGCAGTGCGTTCCACCACCCGCATTTCAAGCTCGCGCGCCAGGCGCTCGGTCTCGTTAAAGAGGCGTCCATTCTGGATCGCCACCGCAGCCTGGTTGGCAAGGGTGCTGAGGATCTGCAGGTCATCCTCAGTGTAAACGTTCGGCTTGTACGTCTGGGCCGACAGCATGCCGACGGTCTTCCCGCTCAGCGTCATGGGGACAGCCAGGATGGATAGCGGCGTATCGGGCTTGCCATAGGTCACGCCGCCCATATCATCGACGGTCTGGGCGCCATGCAGCAACAGGGGTTCGCCCGTGGTAATGACGCGCCCGCTCAGTCCCTGGTCGCGCGGGATGCGGGTGATCGGGGAGCGCTTGTCCTCATCGACAAGGTAGACGCCTTCGATTTCATTGGTCTGTTCATCCAGCAGGCTGATCACAAAGGATTCGACCGGCATCAGGCGCTCGGCCGCCTTGTGAACCGCAAGATAGACCTGTTCGGGGTCCAGGTTGGCGCCCACCTGGTAACTGGCCTGGTTGAGGATGGAAAACCGCTCGGCCGTGAAAAGCGTGGATTGATACAGGCGGGCATTTTCCAGCGCGATGGAGGCCTGGTTGGTCAGCGTGCGCGCCAGCTCGATCTCATTGAGACTGAACCGGACGGCTTCCGTCTGGCGGACAAAAATCAGCGCCCGCAGGTTCGCTCCACTGACGAGAGGCAGAATCAAGAGTGACCGGGTTGTTTCTCCCAGGAAGTATTGCAGGGGCAGAAGGTCAGGTTCCGCGGCCACCGCATCCGTGGTGAAAACACCCAGAGATTCCTCCAGGCGATGGAAGATGGGCGCGTCAGGTAGCCGCTGGGGAAGCACCTGGCTGGCATCTGGCAGTGCATAGCTCCAGACCGCGTTCCCGCGCTCGAACATGACGATCGACACCTCGGGTGCATCCAGCGCATCCAGGAGCTCATGGCCGGTGAGCTGCAGGATCTTGCCTTCGTCGAGCAGCCCGCTCAGGGCGGAGGAGAACCGGTTGAGGAGCGCCAGGCGCTGCGAGCGCTGGTCAAGCTCGGAAGCGCGGCTGAGGCTCTCCTCGAACAGGCGGGCATTCTCCAGGGCGACAGCCGCCTGGCTGGCAAAGGTCGTCCCCACCTGCATGTGTTCGCGGTTATAAAAGTGCGGCTGCCATTTTTCAAGCGCAAGCAGACCCAGCACCTGTTTCTTGGAAATCAGGGGCAGCCCCAGCCAGGAAAGACGCGGGGCCTCCAGCGGCGGGAAACGCGGATCGTGCCTAACATCACCGACCATAATTCCCTGGCCGGTGCGGATCATTTCCTTGAACAGGGCGCTGTCCTCCATGGCAACGGCCAGGCCAAGCCGCCGCTCGGTATCCGGGAACCCACGCGCCGCGGCCACCAGCAGGCGGTCCTTCTCGCGCAGCCAGAGCGTTGCCGTGTCGTATGCAATGACAGGCCTCAGCTGATCAAGCAAAGATGCCTCCAGTTCTTCGCTTTTCAGGTTGGAGGTCAGGTTCGTTGCCGCATCCGTGAGCGCCTCCAGCTGGGTGGCGCGCTCCTGGGTGGTCTGCATCAGGCGGACATTCTGCATGGACAGGCCGACCTGCTGCGACAGGGAGAGCAGCAGGGTTTCATCCTCGGCAGTAAACGCGGCGGGTGTATTGAAATTGTCCAGCATCAAGACCCCCACCGTATAATCGCCCGCCTGAATGGGAATCAACAGGCTCGACACGGGAAGACGTCCACCGGTCGCCTGCCGGTAGAGCAGTAGACCCTCCGTCTGGAAGGTGTAATCCCGGGTGAACTGGACTTCGTCGACGCGCAAAGGTCGCTTCTGATCGAAGACCCGCCCTGGCAGGGACTCCCCAACGCGGAACTCGATCCGCCGCATAGTGTCATTATCCGCGTACCCCGAAACAGCCCGCGGCAGCAACTGGCTTGCGTGATCGTCCCAGACCAACACCATGCCCGCGTGAGCCGTTGGCAGTGCCCGGCGTGCGCTCTCCAGCAGGGCACCCACGATCTGTTCTGAATCGAGCCCGCGCAACTGGCGGCTGAAATCCAGCAGGAGATTGACCTCCTGCAGGCGGCGGCGCGTCTCGTTGAGCAGGGAGATGTTCTGGAGGATCACCGAGGTCTGGCGGGCGACCTGGTGGTAGACCTGCAGGTCCTCATCGGTAAATTCCGGCAGCGGTTCGGGGCTGACGGCCATCATGGCCGCGATTGTCCTTTTGTCGATCTTGATGGGCAGACAGATCAGCGACTTGGCCCGCATCGCGCTCAGGAGTGGCGTCTCGCGCCATTCCAGGCTTTCATCCAGGTTGGCGATCAGGATGGCTTCGCCGGTCTGCAACGATGCCCGGAGCGGATTCCGCTGACCGAACAGTGCCTCCGGGCTGGTGGCTCTTGGGATATTTCCAAGCACATGAACCAACCGCGGGCCTTCACTGGTCATTTCGGCGACCATCGCCACCGACATGCGCAGCTGGGTGAGTGTTTCACGTCCCAGCGCCTGCAGGGCCGATGAAGCATCCAACTGCCGGCTGACCGATTCGGTAATGGCAAGCCCGGCCCGTACACGCTGGGTGCGCTGGTCCAGGTTCTGGATGGCGATCGTCTGGTCCAGGTCCTTGCGCAGGAGGATGGGCAGATCGTTCTGTGTCAGACTGATCAGGCGCTGCTGGCGCTCCAGGCTGGCAGTGAGCGTATCAGCTCTGGCCCTCAGCTCTGAGAAGCGGGCATGGTTGGCAATGGCAAGGGAGGCCTGGGCTGCAAAGATCTCGAGCGCTTCGATCGTGGCAAGATCAGGGCGAAGACCGTCCCGAGGGGCATCCACGCTGAGCAGACCCAGGGGAGCTCCCTGACCATCTTCGAGCGGTATGATCAGGAAGTCATCCGGGTCCCAGGTGTTGGAGGCTTGCACCGGTCCCCCGGGCTGCTCCACCGTTACCATATGCACATCCGCCGGGATGATCGGCGCGTCATCCACGGGAATGAAATAGGAGCGGCTGATGCGAAACTGCGGCTTGAGCATCTGCTGGATGCTCGACAGCGGTTGCTTACGGGCCATCAGCTCGGTCAATGTCTCCGTGGGGAACCCGACACCGGTCACGCGCCTCAGCATGCCGTTGTCTGGCTCATAAATACTGACCAGGACCGCCTGGAAGGGAGTCGATTCACGGATACTGTTGGCAATCGAACGGAGCAGCTGATCCAGGGGCTGGTCGAAATTCAGCCCGTAACTGACCTCCGTGAGTTTCGTCAGGGTTTCCGAGCGGCGC
>JBLMZU010000023.1:0-2678 GCA_050258995.1 Bacteroidota bacterium | reverse complement strand
CAGTTTGCTTTCCGGCCGATAGTAGTTCAGTTCCTTCAACTTCTCCAGACCGCCTTGCTGGTACAGTTCGAAATACTCCCGAATGCTGTTTTCGGTGACGCCCACCAGCTCTGCGATTTGGCCGTGCGGCAAACCGTGACCTTTCAACCACAAGGCTTCCATCCGCCTCTGCACCAATGGCGCTGGATCGTTGTACCGCTGATAGTGGATTTCTTTCAGGATTTCAGGCGAAGGCTCAACTTGGATTGTCATTCGCCTATCTTATCAGAACCTTCATTCTCCTTTCCTGAAATCCGCAATTTGTGCCCGTTCTCGGTATAAAAATCTTATCAAGTATGTCAGGAGGCTCCTATGGGTAATATTGCGATTCATGGTTTTGGCCGGATCGGCCGCTCGACTCTGAAGGCCGCGCTGAAGGGCGGTTTATTCGTCCCTGTTTCCATCTCGGATATTAAGGACGCTCCCACACTGGCTGCGCTTTTCGAAGCGGATACCAATTATGGCCGTTGGGCCGAAAAAGTGAGCGCCTCTGCAGATCGATTCGTCGTCGGCGATCGTGAGATGCCTTTCTTCGATACCAGCCAGTCCCTGCCGGACTGGGCAGCCCTGGGCGTGGACCTTGTCATCGACTGCACGGGCCGGGCGACGAACCGGGCCGGTGCACAGGCCCATCTGGATCGCGGCGCCAAACATGTGCTCATTAGCGCCGCCAGCAAAACCCTGCAGGACTGTGATGCGGTCCTCCTGCCCGGCATCAACCTCGAAGGGTATGACCCGGACAAACACCGCATCGTCAGCATGGCGAGCTGTACCACGAACGCCCTCGCTCCCGTAGTCAAAGTCCTGGTCGAGAACTTTGGCATCCAGACAGGTTTTTTCTCCACGGTCCATGCCTATACCAACACCCAGTCCCTGACCGACCAGCCCATGCGTGACCGGCGTGATTCCTGGGCCGCAGCAGAAAACATTATCCCCTCGTCGTCGGGCGCGGCCAAGGCCCTCAAGTTCATCTGGCCCGATCTCAAGATCACCGGCAAAGCCTACCGTGTCCCCGTGCGGACCGGGAGCATCGTGGAGCTCAATGCAGTCCTCGGGCGCGGGACCAGCGCCGACGAGGTCAAGGATGTGTTCCGAAAGGCCGCCAGCGCCGGGCCGCTCCAGGGCATCATGGCCGTCCTGGAGGACGAATGGGCCTCGGCACGCATCGTGGGCGATCCTCACTCCTCCATCGTGGACCTGCCCCTGGTCCAGGTGCTGGAGGGGACGCTGGTCTCCATCGCAGCCTGGTATGACAACGAGATGGGCTTCTCGACCCGCCTGGCAGACACGGCCGCGCACCTGGTGCGCTAGCCTCGATAACACGGCCAATCAGGCAGGTGTGCGCAGCCTCTTGTAGGAGGAATTATCGTAATCAGGCGGCAGTAAACATCTTGTTGCATTCCCCCTGCCAGTCAGACGGATCCTGACCCTAGGAAATCACTTTGCTTTCCTGCAGGACGCCGATGCCCCCCAGGGTATCCGTGACAACCGCCTGGACCGTCACACAGGTGCCCGCCCGGACTGTAACTTTGGCTCCAAAACACCAGATGTCAGGGTCTGCCGGGAACGGAACCCCCCCAGCCTTTTTCGATCAGGCCGCCCTGCTCATCCCACAGGAAAATGTGCACTCCGGGGATGACAAAATCGCCGGTTGCCATGACCCCGATGAAGTCATCCGCCTGGCCGTGGTAGTCTTCGAGATAGATGGCATGGACGCACGGCGACGCAAGCAGTGTTTCATCAAGATCGGGCGTCGCCGGTGATTCGGCTTGTGCCATTCCACCCACGATGTTCTGCTGAATGGCGTTGCGAAAGGACTCCTTCATTGACCTCTGGTATGCCAGTAAACGGGGGCTGATCAGTACTTTTGTCATGGTCCGGGTTCCTTTTGGATGGCTTTATAATCAAGATCATGACCCTTCGGGGCTTACTAACCGTACCAGGGCGTAAGTCTCGAAGGGTCTGATCTATTCTTTGGAGCTCAGCTCACACGATCTTATCCTATTGGCCTCTTGCTTAAGACCCTGCTAGCTTTGCTCTCCGACAGTCGGGTTCTCGTTCAGAGTCACCTTCTTGCCGGCATAGTCGGTCGCGACGACTTTGATGAAGATATCCGAGCCTGTTGCGACGGGTGTAGTGGTCATATAGATCCACTTACCCGAGCGGAAGCCCGTTTCCACGGCCCTGCCTTTTTCGATGCCGGTCCCATCGATCTTATCCAGGGACACCTCCATCGAGACAAAGGGGATCTCATTCACCATGCGGATCACGATCGGGTCGCCCACGTTACCCTTGTAGAGCGAAAGGTTGAGCGGCTTGAAGGACGGCTTGTTGAAGAAATCGGCGGCAGCGGCGTTCCGGGGAGTGATCTGCCTTTCCTCGGCGAGCATCGTGTAAAACTCACACCTGGCTGGGTCGTCCATCGCTTCGGTGGCGTAATGCTGTGCATCGGTAAAGGCCTCAGTGACGGCAAGCTGCGCCTCACTGAGCTCCCTGGTCCGCACCGGCATTTCGCCAATGGTCGTTGTTTCTTTTTTCTTGCTGTATTTGTAGACCCAGTCGCCCATCTTGCCACTCAGGCCGCGAAGACTGGGTTGTAGAATTGCACGCATTGCATATTTCCTTTCTGAATTTTTTTT
>JBLMZU010000022.1:0-6351 GCA_050258995.1 Bacteroidota bacterium | reverse complement strand
CATCGCCTTTTACGAGGGCGGTCTGAGGAATGTCGAGCTGGGGGAGCTCAAGCCTGAAATCCGTAAGTAGATAGTGTGGAAAAAGAGACAGACCTTGCAGCGCCTGTAACGCGGCCAGCCGGGTCGCCGGGACGATGCCCAGGGCGTCGATCTCCTCCGACGGCGAGAAGCCCACGCTCCAGCTCAGCGCAGCCTCCTTGATGCGCGGCACAAGAGACTCGCGCTCGAGGGGAGTCATCTGCTTGGAATCACGCACGCCTTCCAGGGTCCTGAGAAGAAGCGGATCGTCCACGGGCAGGATCACCGCGCCCACCGCCACCGGTCCTGCTAGCGCGCCGCGTCCCGCTTCGTCCAGGCCGGCGATGGGATTGTAATAGGGCCACAGATTAAATTCGTAGAACAGGTCAGGGGTTTGAATCATACAGGCCGCGACGTGCATTCTGGCGGATTAGCAGCAGGTCGAGAAACATGCGCAGCGAGTCGCGAAAGACGCTGATCTTGCTGTCGGCGTTGAAATACCATTGAATGGGGATTTCCACGATCTGGTAGCCGCGACAGCGGGCGATGTAGAGCAGCTCCACATCGAATGCCCAGCCGGTCAGGGTCTGGTAAGGGAGGATGTCGCGGGCGATTTCGGCACGGATGCATTTAAATCCGCACTGGGTATCCTGCAGGCCGGGCAACACCAGCAGGCGGATCAACGCGTTAAAGACCCGCCCGGTGAGATGGCGGTAGTATGGCTCATCATAGCGCACGGCGCCGGGCGCCTCCCGGGAAGCAATCGCTATATCGAAATGGTCCAGCTGCGGCGGGAGGAACTTGCCGATCTCCTCGACCGGCATGGAAAGATCTGCGTCGCAAAAGAACAGATATTCCCCATGGGCCTCCTTGACACCGCGCTGGATGGCCCGCCCCTTGCCCCGCCAGTCGTTTTGAAAAACCACGAAATTCGCATGCTGCCTGGCAAAGTTCTCTGCAATCTGGCGGGTGCGATCGATGCTGCCGTTCTCCACAATGATCACTTCATATGGAAAACTCTGCCTTTCCAAAAATTGAAACACCTGCTCCAGAGTGCGGGGCAGGCGGTTTTCCTCATTATGAGCTGGAATGATAATGGAGAGAAAAGGGATCAAGTTTTTGTTCAAGTCACAGCAAAGAAGTAGGTTGCAAAGCCCGCTATGATGCACAAAAGCACCAGGGCCAGACCGATGACAATGGCCAGCTGCAGGGGAGTCATGCCCAGGGTGCGTTTCCGGGCCGGTTTCGACGGAGGGGCCGGCTCAACAACTGGAAGAGGTGACGGGCTGGCAGGTGCGGCAGCAGGAGGAATGACTTCGAAGGACGGTTCATCGTCCATGGCGAAATCGAAGTCAGTCGGGTCGAAAGGCCTGACTTCCTCGGATGCCTTGAAGATCGCCTGAGCCCTCATAACGACAGGGTCCTGCTGGGCGAGCAGCGCTGCAGGTTCGGCTGCCCTGGGTACTCCGGCCGGTGCCTTACGCGGCATATGCGGGTTGAGCAGACGCTCGCTGAACTCATATACGCTTTCCGCCCGCAGCACCGGTTGTGCAGTAGCCAGCTTCGAAACAAAGGACTTGACCCCATCGATCATCAACACCCGGATGGCAGGCTCGACCGCCTCGATGTGCAGGCCGGGATCGCCTCCGATCAGCACGGGCTCGACCTCCACCGGCACCTTCACACCCTGGCGCTCGATAAACGCCCTGACTGCCCTCGCCATGCGCTGAGTCTTCTGGACGAGATTGTCTGGTGCGGGCTTGAACCCGTCGCCTGTGGCCACGTTCCAGGCTTCGCCGCGGGCCTCGTAGCGCCCCTTTAAATAGGCAACGTGGATCACGTGGATCCCGCTCGGTCCCAACAGGATGATCGGCACCGTGATCCCGCTCTTCCCCAAGGTGTAATTGTGGATCAGGGTGTAGCCTTTTTCGAGCTGGCGGTCAAAATAGGTAATGATCGCCTTCTGCGCCTGCAGCTCATTTGGCCAGTTATAGCCGTACTCCATCATGCCCTGGAAGCGCTGGATGAAGCCAAGCTCGCCTTTTTCATTCAGGAGCGGGGTTTTGTCGATGATCTTCATGGGATTTTAGAAAACAGGTGCCTGTTCCAGCTCGTCCCGGTCGGCATCCCCCCGGGTGGAGATGAAGTCCCGGCCGTCGCGGCTGACCACCTGGACGGGTTTACCGGTAACAAACGTCCCGGCGAAAAACTCCTTGCGCTGGCCCACCACGAACTTTCTGCCGTCCTTAAGGCGGTCCAGCAGCTCGTGGCGCGGGATCAAGACACGGTCTGAAAATGCCGAGCCCCGCCGTTCGAACGCCCTGACCACTTCAATTTTCCCGTCCTTATAATGGACTGCTTCGATGACACCATCATACTTTTTTGCCATAATGTAAATCTCCGCGCTGTATTGTAGCATTAAACATTAAACAATAAAGAGACCCTGAGGGTTCTTTGACGCACATTCTTAAGAAAATGAAGGAGCCGGACGAGGACCCCGGCAGGTCCTATCCTCTTGTCAGCAGCGTAAAGAGGACCGCCATTATAAAATAGGCGATGACCGCCAGGATCGACACCAGGCCGGTCACCACGTACTTCAGATCTTCATTCATCCCGGCCCGAAAAATCCTGGTGTCGATCACAAACCCAACGAATCCGGCGATCGCGCCCAGCGCTCCTCCAATGAAGAGCAGCAGGATGGGCCAGCCGCCCCAGGCCAGCTGGTACCACTTGAGCGGCTCAACCAGCCTGACTGTCTTCCCTTCCGCAACCAGCTGCGGTACGTCCAGGCCCAGGACCTGCGGCTTCCACCTGGCGGTGATCTGTGTCCCGTCATTGCGCTGCAGGAGCATCTCGCCCCGCTTTTTTCCCCGGACAGCGGGCTGCCCGTTGATCAACAGCCTGGGTGCCGTCCAAAACCCGGCTGTTACTTCAAGTTTCTGCCCCTCAAAGCCTTCCATGTTGACTGCGTAGCTCATCGATCGCCTCCTGTGTGGAATGATGTGGAAAAAACGGATTTATCGTGTTTTCGATAGTTTTCTACCCAGACAGGGAGTGTGCGTTTTCCAATTCAGTCCTGACTGCTGACAAACGTAAAAGACCAGATCATCTTCCAAGGCTCCCCAAGACGGCTGCTCCCTGACAATGTAGGTCCCGATGTCTTCATTGACACATTCAATATTTTACAGATTTTAAATTCTCATAACATGTGCAATTGGTTACAAATCTGACCCCGTAATGATCCATTCTTTACTGTGACATTCAAGCGTGTATTCCGTTATTCTATATAGCTCGTATTGATTGAAATCCGGGCAGAAGAAAGGAGCTGAGAATGTCTATGAAGAAAGACGCTTCACAAAAATCGCATGACGCCGGGAAGCGGCAGGAAATTGGCAGGGTTAATAACGAACTCGAACCTGGCCGTGACAAGGAAAGACAGCCGGAAGAGCAGGAAATTGGCAGGACCAACAATGATCGTACGCACGGTAAGCAGCATGAGGTACCGGTTGAGCAGCAGGAAATCGGCAGGATCAACAACGAAAAGAGGCCCCGCCAAGGACAGGAAACGCCACCCGAAGAGGAGGAAATTGGCGTGATCAACAACGAGAAGCGTGACTGAGCAGAACGCTGATTTGGAAACACCAGGCTTTACAAGAATATACGGCTGTAGCAGGTTTGCCACAGCCGTATATTTTTTCAGCATACAAGTTAAGTTGAGTGCCAGGAGTCGAACCTGGGACCTCCTGCTTGTGAAGTGAGCAGGAGTCCATATTTCTGAGGGAGGCAAAAAAAGCTACGGCTTATACGCTGTGTTTGTATCCGGCGCAGCACTACTGCTGTAATTCCGTGCGCTTTTTCTCGGTGATATCAATTGCGGCTACCGTCAGTCCCACGACCGCACCGTTCTCATTACAAATCGGCTCCACGGTGGCATCGTAATAATAATTCATGCCTTGGTAACGTAACGCAACATCCTCCCGCCGTCCGATCCCTGTATCCAGCACAGCACGCTTTAAGGCGGTTAAATCCTTGACATCCTGTGGGGCGTTCACCTCTTCATCTGTTTTTCCGATCAATTGCGCTGCATTGAAGCCGAAGGCCGGGTTATAGATCCAGGTATAACGCAGCTCACTGTCTGTGGTGTAGACGATCATGGGAAAATTCTTGAGGGCCACCCGGAAATGTTCCTCACTTGTTTTAAGGTCCTGTTCAGCCTTTTCAAAGCGGCTGACATCCAGGTTGATTCCCGCCCAGCATACAATCTCCCCCTGCTCGTTCCGTACCGGCACCCCGCGTGCTAGGATCGGATGATACTGCCCGTCTTTTCCCAGGAAGCGATGTTCGATATCCCATGTCCCCTCGGTGCGCACGCATTCCTTCCAGGCCTCAATGGTTCTTTGTGCATCGTCGGGATGAAGCGTGTCGCCCCAGCCAAATTCAGAACATTGTTCCTGGGTGATGCCTACAAGATCGAGATAGGATTGGCTGGCGTAGATGTTCCTTCCATCGGGATCACAAATCCAGATCCCATAAGGGATGCTCTCTCCAATGGCACGATAGATTTTTTCGCTTTTCCGGAACGCCTGTTCCGCCAGTTTTTGCTCATTAATATCCTCCACCAAAGCAAGCAGCCATTTGGGATTTCCATTGGGGCCATAGATCGTTGAGATACTTTTGCGTACCCATATTGCCTGCCCATCCTTGCGAGTATAGCGATTCTCAATGGTGTAACTGGAAATCTCACCTGCCAGGAGCTGCCCCGCAAATTGTAAATTTTCCTCCACATCGTCCGGATGGACCAGCTCAAAGTAATGATGCTCGAGCAGTTCCTCATGGGAGTAGCCTGTCAGGCTGCAATAGGCGGCATTCACATCCACATAATTGCCATTGGGAGTGGTCATGGCAAAGCCGATGGCAGCGTGTTCAAAGGCACTGTGGAATTTGACCTCGCTCTCCCGGAGTGCATTTTCCCCTTCGACCCTTTCTGTAATATCATGGCTGCTGCCGATCGTACCCAGGAAATCACCGTTCTCGGAAAACCGCAGCGCTCCGTACGATTCGATCCAGCGCCACTGTCCATCCTGTCGGTATACACGCGCCTGGGCACGGAAGGGTCGCCGCTGGCTCAGGCAGAACTGATATTCTTCGACATACATCATTTCATCGTCCGGGTGCACGAGCATTTTCCAGCCGATGTTCTGGACCTGTTCCAGGCTGATCCCAAAAAAATCCGTGTAGGCCTGGTTGATAAATTCCGGATCCCCATCTGCATTCGTTACCCAGATCATGACAGGTGTACCATTCGCCATGGTACGGAAGCGATACTCGCTTTCGCGCAGCGCTCCTTCCAGCCGTTTCCGTTCGGTGATGTCATAAGAAAGCACCAGCACCGAGACTACCTGTCCCTGGTCGTTGGTGATGGGAATGCCGCGGCTTAGATAATCCCGGTTGTTTGAAGGGTATTCAAATACAAATGTCTCCCCATCCAATACTTTGCGGTAGAGAGGCTCGTACTGGTCTGCCGTTTCCTGGTCGAGGGCTTCCCGGATGGTCCTCCCAACAAGCTTCCTGGAGGATAACCCCGCTCCCTCCAAAGCCTGGCCTTCCACGAGAACGTACCGGAGGTCCCGATCCAGCAGAAACGCCGCCCCGATCGGCAGATTCTCGGCCAGCGTCCGGTACAGCCCCTCGCTGTGCCTCCTATCCTCCAGTTCCCTGGATAAGCGCAGATTCTCCTGCTCCAGTTCCTGAATGCGCAAAGCAAGTCGTTCCGCGTTCGGTTCCACCTGAACGGACATATAACGCCTCCTGGGCCCGAGAACGACCCAAAAACGGCTCCCAAGCATTGATGTAGAGTGCGGGGGGAAAGTTAGGGATCTTACATTAAGATTATATTAATATTGTAGCACACACCATTTGTTACAGGATAGATTTTATGGCATTGTTTTGTGCCATAAAAAATACCTCCCTATCTCAGGAGCTTTGATTTCCTTTTCACGTCGCATTGCTTCAGATCGAGATGAAAAGCATTCTGTATGAACTCACAACCAGGGATTGCCTGTCCGCGTTGATTTTGATTTTCCGGCATTCTGTTGCTGTAGACGGATTTCGACGTTTTCTGTTGACCCCCATAATCTCTTTGCAGGCTTTCACTGCGGATCATATAGATCTAATGCAAGTCGGGGCGCCGGGATTCGAACCCGGGACCTCTTGCTCCCAAAGCAAGCGCGCTAGCCGGACTGCGCTACGCCCCGATTATGGTGATATGGAGCCTGGCGACATCAGCGCCACGTTCCGCCATCAGGTCTGTGAGTATAATGCGAAGGATGAATA
>JBLMZU010000021.1:0-3331 GCA_050258995.1 Bacteroidota bacterium | reverse complement strand
ATCTGGTACACAATCACAGCGCTGACGACCAGCAAACCAACCGCCAGGAGCAGACTGGGAGTAAATGAGCCGTTGGCCGTCCGAAGCGCTTCCATAATATAGACAAACACCACGGCTGCCTGGCCGAAGAGCTGCATCAAACCATTGGAGGTACCTTCCGGGGTGGGCCGGGTGATTTCGGCTGCATACTGCATCATAATCGGGCTGGTACTGACCAGGAAAAATCCCAGCTCGAAAGCGGAGAGGAATAACAGCCAGGTGCTCGTGGCAAATGTAAGTCCGATCAGCCCGGGAATGGCCAGTAGGATTCCCAGCAGGATATACGGCTTGCGCTTACGCTGCCGGTCAGAGAACGGCGGAATGACAACCGCTCCCAAAATTCCACCGATCAGCATCAGCGCACCGAGCGTGCCCGCCTCCGTGGGGGTAAAACCGCGGGGACGGATGATACTTTCCACCCAGGTCGTGACACCGTTGAAGATTCCCAGGCCGATAAAGAAAACCATCAGACACAACAGGAAGGACCGGACGGTAAATGCATGCTTGAGCCCATCCAGCATCAATGCCCTGACTTCGCTTCCTGGAGGTCCGGGCGGGGTGGGCGGTGTCTCCCTTGAAAAGAGAATAAATAGAACTGCGGAAAATGCCGCAATGGCACCATAGATCAACTGCACCGTCGGGATGGAGATGGACTCGGTAAGGATCGGGGTGAGCACCATGCCCAGCGCGGTCCCGATCAGGCTGGCCAGCGTGACCAGGCCCACCGCCGTGGCCCGCTCTTCGATCGCAAACCAGTTGGCCGGGACCTTCGTCCAGGCATTGAGCAGGAATGGCTGCGCCGCGGCAAGCCCGATTGTGCTTAACAGCACCAGCGAATAGTTTGCACCTGCAAATCCGCGCAGCAACCCAAAGACCCCCATCAGCACCGCGCCGATACTGACCGCCAGCCGGAACCCATACGTATCGATCACCCACGAAACCGGGATGGACAGCGGGATGAACGCGATCATGAACGACATCGACAGCAGGCCGATCTGCAGGTCGCTCACACCGTAAAACTGTGCCGCCGGTCCTGTAATCGGGGCGTACCCGATCCACAGGATCTGGATCGTAACGTTGATGAACATGAAAACCGCAAGCACAACCCAGCGATAACCATATAATTTATAGTCAGATGTCATTTTTCCTCGGGATACAAAAAGAAGCCCGGCCGATGGATGACGTGCAGAAGGCCATTGGTTTGAACCCCCCACCCAGGGAAAGGTTGCTTGCGTGATACACTTTCATGGACAGTATGCCGAAAGAATTCCTGCGCACCTCCGACGTGGCCCGCCTCGTGGGCGTTCACCCAAACACCGTCCGCAAATATGGGGACTGGGGACTGATCCCGCCCGTCGAGCGGAGTCCGTCCGGATACCGGCTCTTTACACAACAGCACCTGGACTGCATGCGCCTGGCGCGCCTGGTCTACTCCGCGCCCTATCCGGGACGCGGGTTTCGCGCCCTGGGCAATGAAGTGATCCAGCGTGCAGTCATCGAGGATTGGCAGGGCGCGCTGGAGAAAGCCCGGGAACATTTGGCGCTGGTACAAAGAGAGCTCAAAAGTGCAGAGCATGCCGCCGATCTGCTGGAGCATTGGGCGCAAAACATGGCCGCGGGCCCTGGTCGTGAAACTCCTCTTGCCATCAGGGAGGTTTCTCAATTACTGGGTGTCAGCATCGATATCATCCGCAACGCCGAACGGAACGGGTTGATCGCGGTTCCCCGCAACTCGTACAACAATTACCGCCTGTTCGGGAAACGAGAGATCGAGCGTCTGCGTATCATCCGTATGCTGACCAGGGCGGGCTACAGCCATATGGCCATTCTGCGCATGTTCCTGGAGCTGGACAGGGGAAATACCCGCGATCTGAAAAAGACCCTCGATACGCCGCGCCCGGATGAGGATATCTTCAGCGCTGCCGATCGCTGGCTTACCACCCTGCAGGAACAGGAAAAAATGGCCTGGAGGGTGATTGAATTCCTCAGGGAATTGATTCAGCGTCAGAATGACTCTGATTGATACCCTCCAGGTTTGCCCTGTATGGCAATTTCTACATTCGGGGACTCTTGCGGCTTAATTCCCAGATTGCATGATTCCCATCACCCAATTAAGAGTACAATCATTTTAACAGCCGCATGACTGTGAGCATCAGACAATACTGATGAAATCGGAAAGGGCTACGCCATGTCAAAAAATATGCAAAGCCATGAGGATTTGTTAACCGGGGAGAAGCAGACAAGAGAGGCGTGGACCAGTCTGATTGAAGCCTATGATGATGTTCCGGAGATATACCGGGACGCTTTCGAACAACTGGTTCCCAACCAAGCTCGATTCCCCTACACCCTTCTGGCGCCATCCCTTATAAAATCTTTGGGCCGGACAACTGAAAAATTGATCGTTGATGCCCGGACGGCGATTCATCTGCTGGAGCGGAACGGCACCCAGGTTATTAAGAAGAGTTATCCATATCAAAATATTTTTACAGTCGAGCTCGGCAGCATCCTCCTGGGTTCATGGCTAACCATTAGCGGGACAGACAGTACCGGTGCGGCGGCTAACTCAACAATTGACTTTAACACTTCCAGCCTGCCGCTCTACTCCATCTTTATAGACAAGTTGCGCCCGACCCCTGCAAGTTATGAAGAGTCTCAACGGGAGACGGAAAAGGATAAATTTGATTATTTATCCGCATCCAGCTTCAAGCTGATGAATTATGGAAGAGAAAGCCTGGTCTGCGGCGAGAAGGTCATCCAGATTCTTTTGCAAACCGAAATCAAGCGGCCCGTCTGGGCTGTATTGGTCAATTGGATTGACCAGACTGTCTCACCGGCCCATCTCACCATCCTGACAGACCTGGAATTGATCCTGATCCAGGATGTGACTCATGACAGGAAAGTCAGCCAGGCCAAATACGGTGGCATCTGGCAATATATTCCCCTGCACAGTATTAAAACAGCAGATTGGCGGGAAATGAAAAGCGGCTGGCTAACCTTATCGATCACTGTCTCCCCCGATAAGGTCATTGAAAAGCTCTTTGAAGCCTCCCACAGGAATGAACTTGAGCAGTTATGCGCTGCGCTCCAAGAGAGGAGTAAAGAAACGCACGCGATTGTTTGAGTCAGTCACCGTTTCATAGGGCGGACAATCATTCTTTAAACCCTCCATTGGTACACCAGGGTTGTAAAATGAAAATATAACGACGCGTCGAATTACAACTTTTGGAGACTTATGAACCCTACGATTACGATTCGAAACGCCCGCCTGCACAACCTGAAAAATGTCACCTTG